>NZ_LIFT01000006.1:0-222754 GCF_001297795.1 Citrobacter sp. CtB7.12
GAAACATCTTCGGGTTGTGAGGTTAAGCGACTAAGCGTACACGGTGGATGCCCTGGCAGTCAGAGGCGATGAAGGACGTGCTAATCTGCGAAAAGCGTCGGTAAGGTGATATGAACCGTTATAACCGGCGATGTCCGAATGGGGAAACCCAGTGCAATTCGTTGCACTATCGTTAACTGAATCCATAGGTTAACGAGGCGAACCGGGGGAACTGAAACATCTAAGTACCCCGAGGAAAAGAAATCAACCGAGATTCCCCCAGTAGCGGCGAGCGAACGGGGAGCAGCCCAGAGCCTGAATCAGCATGTGTGGTAGTGGAACGGTCTGGAAAGGCCGGCGATACAGGGTGACAGCCCCGTACACAAAATTGCATGTGCTGTGAGCTCGATGAGTAGGGCGGGACACGTGGTATCCTGTCTGAATATGGGGGGACCATCCTCCAAGGCTAAATACTCCTGACTGACCGATAGTGAACCAGTACCGTGAGGGAAAGGCGAAAAGAACCCCGGCGAGGGGAGTGAAAAAGAACCTGAAACCGTGTACGTACAAGCAGTGGGAGCCTCTTTAATGGGGTGACTGCGTACCTTTTGTATAATGGGTCAGCGACTTATATTCTGTAGCAAGGTTAACCGAATAGGGGAGCCGAAGGGAAACCGAGTCTTAACTGGGCGTTAAGTTGCAGGGTATAGACCCGAAACCCGGTGATCTAGCCATGGGCAGGTTGAAGGTTGGGTAACACTAACTGGAGGACCGAACCGACTAATGTTGAAAAATTAGCGGATGACTTGTGGCTGGGGGTGAAAGGCCAATCAAACCGGGAGATAGCTGGTTCTCCCCGAAAGCTATTTAGGTAGCGCCTCGTGAATTCATCTCCGGGGGTAGAGCACTGTTTCGGCTAGGGGGCCATCCCGGCTTACCAACCCGATGCAAACTGCGAATACCGGAGAATGTTATCACGGGAGACACACGGCGGGTGCTAACGTCCGTCGTGAAGAGGGAAACAACCCAGACCGCCAGCTAAGGTCCCAAAGTCATGGTTAAGTGGGAAACGATGTGGGAAGGCTCAGACAGCCAGGATGTTGGCTTAGAAGCAGCCATCATTTAAAGAAAGCGTAATAGCTCACTGGTCGAGTCGGCCTGCGCGGAAGATGTAACGGGGCTAAACCATGCACCGAAGCTGCGGCAGCGACACTAAGTGTTGTTGGGTAGGGGAGCGTTCTGTAAGCCTGTGAAGGTGTGCTGTGAGGCATGCTGGAGGTATCAGAAGTGCGAATGCTGACATAAGTAACGATAAAGCGGGTGAAAAGCCCGCTCGCCGGAAGACCAAGGGTTCCTGTCCAACGTTAATCGGGGCAGGGTGAGTCGACCCCTAAGGCGAGGCCGAAAGGCGTAGTCGATGGGAAACAGGTTAATATTCCTGTACCAGGTGTTACTGCGAAGGGGGGACGGAGAAGGCTATGTTGGCCGGGCGACGGTTGTCCCGGTTTAAGCGTGTAGGTGTGTGTTCCAGGTAAATCCGGTTCACTTTAACACTGAGGCGTGATGACGAGGCACTACGGTGCTGAAGTGACAAATGCCCTGCTTCCAGGAAAAGCCTCTAAGCATCAGGTAACATCAGATCGTACCCCAAACCGACACAGGTGGTCAGGTAGAGAATACCAAGGCGCTTGAGAGAACTCGGGTGAAGGAACTAGGCAAAATGGTGCCGTAACTTCGGGAGAAGGCACGCTGATATGTAGGTGAAGCGATTTACTCGTGGAGCTGAAATCAGTCGAAGATACCAGCTGGCTGCAACTGTTTATTAAAAACACAGCACTGTGCAAACACGAAAGTGGACGTATACGGTGTGACGCCTGCCCGGTGCCGGAAGGTTAATTGATGGGGTTATCCGTAAGGAGAAGCTCTTGATCGAAGCCCCGGTAAACGGCGGCCGTAACTATAACGGTCCTAAGGTAGCGAAATTCCTTGTCGGGTAAGTTCCGACCTGCACGAATGGCGTAATGATGGCCAGGCTGTCTCCACCCGAGACTCAGTGAAATTGAACTCGCTGTGAAGATGCAGTGTACCCGCGGCAAGACGGAAAGACCCCGTGAACCTTTACTATAGCTTGACACTGAACACTGGTCCTTGATGTGTAGGATAGGTGGGAGGCTTTGAAGCGCGGACGCCAGTTCGTGTGGAGCCATCCTTGAAATACCACCCTTTAATGGCTGGTGTTCTAACGTGGGCCCGTAATCCGGGTTGCGGACAGTGTCTGGTGGGTAGTTTGACTGGGGCGGTCTCCTCCTAAAGAGTAACGGAGGAGCACGAAGGTTAGCTAATCCTGGTCGGACATCAGGAGGTTAGTGCAAAGGCATAAGCTAGCTTGACTGCGAGCGTGACGGCGCGAGCAGGTGCGAAAGCAGGTCTTAGTGATCCGGTGGTTCTGAATGGAAGGGCCATCGCTCAACGGATAAAAGGTACTCCGGGGATAACAGGCTGATACCGCCCAAGAGTTCATATCGACGGCGGTGTTTGGCACCTCGATGTCGGCTCATCACATCCTGGGGCTGAAGTAGGTCCCAAGGGTATGGCTGTTCGCCATTTAAAGTGGTACGCGAGCTGGGTTTAGAACGTCGTGAGACAGTTCGGTCCCTATCTGCCGTGGGCGCTGGAGAATTGAGGGGGGCTGCTCCTAGTACGAGAGGACCGGAGTGGACGCATCACTGGTGTTCGGGTTGTCATGCCAATGGCACTGCCCGGTAGCTAAATGCGGAAGAGATAAGTGCTGAAAGCATCTAAGCACGAAACTTGCCCCGAGATGAGTTCTCCCTGACCCTTTAAGGGTCCTGAAGGAACGTTGAAGACGACGACGTTGATAGGCCGGGTGTGTAAGCGCAGCGATGCGTTGAGCTAACCGGTACTAATGAACCGTGAGGCTTAACCTTACAACGCCGAAGCTGTTTTGGCGGATTGAGAGAATTTTCAGCTTAGATTCAGATTATGTCACTGCGTGAAAACGGGGTGATAAAACAGATTTGCCTGGCGGCTGTAGCGCGGTGGTCCCACCTGACCCCATGCCGAACTCAGAAGTGAAACGCCGTAGCGCCGATGGTAGTGTGGGGTCTCCCCATGCGAGAGTAGGGAACTGCCAGGCATCAATTAAGTGAAGAGCCCATCCTGACGGATGGGCTTTTTGCGTTTCTGCGCTGCAAATTTGGAGTGTGGCTTTGCCTTATCTGGCCTGCTGTCAGGGCGAGGCTCCGTGGTTAACGGACACGACCGTCCAGAATAGTCGAACCTCTGCGCGCGCCGTCACGATGAATCTCATCAACTGATCCCTGCGCTTACTCCTAAATTCTTTCCCTGCTAATTAAAACCGCGATCGCTGTCACACAACAACATATAACAATTATATAACATTTATTTTACTAAAAAAGACAGCAAACACAACCGGATCTTTGGCAGGAGTACAACTTTAATGACTGAAAGCAGTGTAACTGCGAACGGGTCACTGACTGATAGTGATACCCGTCGTCGCATATGGGCAATTGTAGGCGCGTCATCCGGAAATCTGGTCGAATGGTTTGATTTCTATGTCTACTCGTTTTGCTCGCTCTATTTTGCCCACATCTTCTTTCCTTCCGGAAACACGACAACGCAGCTACTACAAACCGCAGGCGTTTTTGCGGCCGGGTTTTTAATGCGTCCGATTGGTGGTTGGCTATTCGGTCGTATCGCCGATAAACATGGTCGTAAAAAATCCATGCTTTTGTCCGTTTGTATGATGTGTCTGGGATCGCTGGTGATCGCCTGCCTGCCAGGTTATGAAACCATTGGAACCTGGGCTCCGGCGCTGTTACTGCTGGCGCGTTTGTTCCAGGGATTATCTGTTGGTGGGGAGTATGGCACCAGCGCGACCTACATGAGTGAAGTTGCTGTCGAGGGCCGTAAGGGGTTTTACGCCTCTTTCCAGTACGTCACACTTATCGGTGGTCAACTGTTGGCGCTGCTGGTTGTGGTTGTCTTACAGCAGACTATGGAAGATTCAGCCCTCAGAGAGTGGGGCTGGCGTATTCCTTTCGCATTAGGCGCAGTACTGGCGATTGTGGCGCTCTGGTTACGTCGTCAACTGGATGAAACATCAAAGCAGGAAACGCGTGCGCTGAAAGAGGCGGGCTCGCTGAAAGGGTTATGGCGTAACCGTAGAGCGTTCATCATGGTGCTCGGGTTCACCGCGGCGGGATCGCTGTGCTTCTATACCTTCACTACCTATATGCAAAAGTATCTGGTAAACACCGCAGGTATGCATGCCAATGTGGCAAGCGGCATTATGACGGCGGCGCTATTTGTTTATATGCTTGTGCAGCCGCTGTTTGGTGCGTTGTCAGATAAAATTGGCCGACGTACCTCCATGCTGTGTTTCGGCGCGCTGGCAACCCTGTTTACTGTCCCCATTTTGACCGCACTTCAGAATGTGACTTCGCCGTATGCAGCATTTGGTCTGGTAATGTGCGCGCTGCTGATCGTCAGTTTCTACACCTCGATCAGCGGTATATTGAAAGCTGAAATGTTCCCGGCACAGGTTCGTGCATTAGGAGTGGGGCTTTCTTATGCCGTGGCGAATGCTCTGTTTGGTGGTTCGGCGGAATATGTGGCGCTGTCGCTGAAGTCTGTCGGTATGGAAACGTCGTTCTTCTGGTATGTCACCGTTATGTCGATCGTCGCATTTTTGGTTTCGCTGACGTTGCATCGTAAAGGGAAAGGTCTGCGCCTCTAGTGATGCGCCATTTGCCAGAGTGTATAGCCGGTCGTTGCACCGGCGACATCCCAGGCAAAGTCTTTCCAGCTCCAGCCGCTCCCTGCGGGGCGGCTATCCCAAAGCTCCTTTGACGCCCCCAGACTGACCGAGAACATAAACCCTATCATCGCACTGTGATCGCGGCTGATTCCCTGATGTTGCGCGTACTCATTACCTGCGGCTGAGAGCATCGCGGAAGCAATAAAGTGCTGTGCTTTGTCCTGCCCACTCCAGCTATCCTGCGCCATATGGCTACAGCCTGACAGAATAAAGGCGCTCAGAAAAAAAATAACGCGCACCATGCCCCCATAGGAAAAACCCCGTTCAGGACGGGGTTTCACTTTTACAGAATACGGCTTATCAGCCTGTCGATTCGAATACGACGTAATCGACGGATCAGTTTGCGAACTTTTACTGGGTAATCGGCAATGCTCTGCAAGTCACGATAGTGTTTAACGACCGTGGTATGCGTACGAATTAGCGCCAGCTCTTTCTCGCGCTGTGCAGCCAGCTCTTGCTTAGGATCGTGGATCAGGATTGCATTTTCCAGATCCAGACGCCAGGCGCGCGGGTTGAGGTTGTTCCCGGTCAGCAGCATCCACTTGTCATCGATCCACATCCCTTTGAGATGGTAGGTATTGTCGTCATCTTTCCACAAGCGAACGACCAGTTGATCGGTATTGACGTAATACTGCAAACGACTCAGGAAACGACGCAGGTTAATCTCATAGAGATAGGGCAATGCGCCAATTATCTTAAATGGTTCATTTTCCGGGATATAAAAATCGTTGGCGGTTTTATCCCCCACAATGATCTCAACCTTCTTCCCTTCGCGCAGCAGTTGAATGATGTTGCGAACAAGAATTGCTGGCAGGTTGAAATAGGGGGTGCAAATCGTGAGCTTATGCTCCGCACAGGGCATAAGGTGGAAAATGGTTTTGTTCAGCAGGCTGGATTTCCCCAGACCGACCAATGGCGTCACGGACAGCTGTTCATTACCGGCATCGCCCTGGAAGTGATAAGCCGCGTCACGAAGCTCCTGGCGGTATAAACGAATGTCGTTTTTAATCTCCGGGCTTTTCGGACGCTGGGTATTATCCAGACGATTTACGCCACGACCGTTCATCAGGTTCTGGGTCACCCACTCGAACATGATGTCAGCCATTCTGGCGTTGCGGATTAGCTGATAGCGGTCATAGCGATATTTATCGTGCTGATGCAGATAGACATCGTTAAGACTGGCGCCGCTGTACAGGACGCTATCATCAATGATAAAGCCTTTAAAGTGCAGCACGCCGAGGGCTTCGCGGGTATTGATCGGCACACCGTATACCGGCACATCGACACCCGGATTTTCATGCGCCATTCGGCAATACCAGTCGGCGTTGGTATTGGATGCTGCCGCGCCAATACGTCCACGCTGCGCACGATGCCAGTCGACGAGTACCCGAACATCCAACTCAGGACGCTGCCGTTTCGCCTCGTAAAGCGCGCTAAGAATGCCTTTGCCACCGTCATCCTGTTCCAGATACAGGGCAATAATGCAAATGCGCTGCTTCGCGCTGGCTATCTTTTCCAGCAGGGTCTCCCTGAACCTGGCGGGAGCATAAAAGAAATCGACATCATCAACTGATTGAGAAATCTTAGGTAGTTGGGCAAGGTGTTGTTGATGTTTATTACGCTTAAATTTTGACAACATCACAGTGCATTTCTTCTCTGTTCATTGAAGGGTCCTCTGTGCTATGCAGACGACATAAGCGGGCAATGATAACACCGTCCCCGTTAAAGTGGTCAACATTTCCAGTACCTTACTCACGATTCCTCGGGCGGAGCCAGATCCAGCGACAGCCCGACGATTCCCTCTTCGAGCTGGATATCCACGCTAAACCCAAGCTTACGAGCCAGCGCGACCATGCCACGATTATTTGGCATCGTAATACCATTCAGCCTTCTCAGTCCGTGATCTCGTGTATAGGTAATCAATTTTTCCAGCAATCGACGACCCAATCCTAACCCTTTGAGATCGGAACGAACCAGTACGGCAAATTCCGCATCAATATTATCCGGATCGGAGATCGCTCGCGTCACACCCAGGATCTCTTCCGTTCGTTCTACGCGCCTCACCGCAACAAACGCCATTTCCCGATCGTAGTCGATTTGCGTCATGTTGGCTAAATCTTCATGAGTAAATTCATTGATCTCGCTGAAATAGCGGTAATAAAGATCTTCTTTGGTGACCTGGGAAATAAACTGCTGAAGCTGGGGTTCATCTTCTGGCAGGATAGGTCGGAACAGACATTGCTCGCCATTTTTCATCTCCACCCACTCTTCCAGTTGATGCGGATAGGGGCGAATGGCAAGACGACTTTCGTTATCGCCCTCGAATGGGGCGATATCCAGCGTGACATCCAGGGCGGTAAACTCACCGGCGGAGGCCAGCAGCGGGTGAATATCCAGACGCTGGATCTCCGGGCAGTCGACAATCAGGTTTGAGACCTGAACCAGCAACTGACTTAACCCCGCGACATCCAACGGGCGCAGCGCACTGCGGCCACGGATCTTTTTATTCTTGATCGCCTGTATCACTAAATAACGCGCCAGGTTCATGTTTAGCGGCGGTAATGCCACCACGGCCTGCTCTTCAGGCCGCCACTCAACGCCGCCTTCACCCAACATGATTAATGGGCCAAATACGGGATCGTGCTCAACCACCACGCGCAGTTCCTGCGCTCCCGCACGGTTCGCCATACTTTGCACCAGCAGACCGTGGATCCGCGCCTGTGGCCAGGTCATTTTCACACGATCAATAATTGCATTGGCTGCCTGTTGAACTTCGTTTGCCGTACGCAGGTAGAGCATTACGCCCTGAACTTCAGATTTGTGCGGGATGTCCGGTGAACGCAGCTTCAGCGCGACCGGGTAGCCAATCTGTTCTGCAATATGGACGGCCTCGATGCTGTCGCCGGCAATCCAGGTCGGGAGCGTATGTAAGCCATAAGCCTGCAGGATCGGCTGAACCTCATGGGTATCGAGTGAGGTTGCTCCATCGGCAATCGCCTGCTGAAGCAGATCATGCGCCTGGGCCGTATTGGAGGTCAGATTGCTGGGCAGAGCTGGCGTTTCACGCAGCTGTTTCTGGTTGCGCCGGTATTCGACCATATGCATAAATGCAGTGATCGTCCCTTCCGGAGTACGATAGGTAGGGAGTCCGGCTTCACTGAACAGTCTACGGGCTTCCTGAGAGGAAAACTCGCCACACCAGTTGGTCAATAGCGAGACAAATTTTCCACGCGGGTGGTGCTTAACGGTTCCAATCAGCGTTTGTGCACACTCAGTGGCGGGGGCGGCGGCACTGGGGGAGTGAATCACCATCAGTGCGTCAAAGTCCTGGCTGGTGAGCAGAATGTCCAGCGTTCGGGTGTAATGTTCAATGCTGGCATCGTCACGCAGGTCCAGTGGGTTGGCGATCTCGACATGGGCAGGCAGAGCATCGCGTAGTTTCTGGCTGGTCTCTTCACTCAGCATGGCGAGCTTGCCGTTGCGGGACCAAAGTTGATCAAGCGCAAGCGCCGCAGGCGCGGCACCGTTACTGATGATCATCAGCCTGTCACCGCGCAGAGGACGCATATGGCTGAGCGTTTCCACTGCGGAAAAGAGCTCATGGGTATCTTTCACGCGCAGCAGACCGGCGCGTTGAATGGCGGCATCCCAGGCCGGATCCATTCCGGCGCTGGTATGCAATAACCGCTGCGCTGCCGGGCTGCGACCGCTCTTAATCACCAGAATGGGTTTGTTGCGCGCGGCGCTACGGGCGGCGGATACAAAGTGCCGGGCATCGCTGAGATGTTCGAGATAAAGCAAAATAGCGCTGGTTTTGCTGTCACGCGCCAGATAATCCAGCAGCTCATCGACATCAATATCCAGGCTGTCGCCGAGGGCAATGAAATAGGAAAAGCCCATTTCCCGCTGCTGTGCCCAGTCGAGAATGGTATTGGAAACCGCAGCGGACTGAGAAATAAAGGCCAGTTTGCCGCACTTAATCGGGACCGGCGAGAAGCTGGCATTCAACCCCTGCCAGGGGGCCAGCAGGCCAAGACTGTTAGGGCCGAGCAGACGCATGTTGTAGCGTTGCGCACAGGTCAGCAGTTCTGCATGTTGCGCGCCAGGGGCCGAGAGAATAATGCAGGTTTTACAGCCTTTTTCCCCAAGCGCTTCCAGCAAGGCCAGATTACGGCTGGCATTGGTACACAGCACGGCAAGGTCGGGGGTGAAGGGCAGACTGGCAATATCGGGCCAGGCCAGGACGCCCAGAACGGCTTTCCAGGCAGGGGTTACCGGCAAAACGGGACCGTTAAATCCTCCTGCCAGCAGGTTGCGCATCATCAGATATCCCGCCCGATTGGGCTTCATCGATGCCCCGATCACCGCGATCGATTTTGGTCGCAGAAGTGCTTCCAGTCCTCGCTGACTCATACCGGTTTCCCTTACACAGAAGTGACCGAATGATTCTAAACGCTTTCTGCTGATTCTGCTGTGATGCTTCCCTGATGTTGGGTTTTTCCTGCGAGGTAGCGCGTTTTAAAACGGGTAAAGTGCTCGCCGAGGCTGCTTGCTGCATCGGTATCACCGGCCAGATCCAACAGCGCAATGGCGACTTCAGCGGTACAGTACTGCCCTTCGGCATGGACTTCGCGCAGGTGATAGGCCGACAACCGCGACAGATCCACCGAGATCACGGGGAGAGAGTCGAGATACGGGCTTTTACGGAACATCTTACGCGCTTCCGGCCAGGTGCCGTCGAGCATAATAAACAAAGGAGGCTTACCTGTCGGTGGAGTGGAAATCACCACACGTTCAGCATCGGCATAAGAGGCGGGGAACACTACCATCGGCTGATACGCCGGGTTTTTCACCAGATCTAGCAAGGCCTGCGGTGGTTCTGTCCGCGACCACTGAAACGCGGCAGTATCCGGTAAAATATCGGCGATCAGACGCCCGGTATTGCTCGGTTTCATCGGTTCAGTATCAAACATCACCAGACAAAAACGGCTCGTTGCCTGAGAAGGCGACAGCGTCGCGCACAGGCAAAGTTTCAGCGGCAGCAAGCAGCGCTGGCAGCGACGAATACGATTGCCTCGGGCGAGAAAAGGGCGAGTGGCGCGCGCCAGACGTTCAGCGCGAAGCGTGAGAACAGCGTTTTCAGTCATAGAGAATGCGTTGAAAAACGCCATTGTCGCAGAGGTGAAAACGGGGCACAAGATGCGCCCCGCAGAGTTTACAGTGACTCGTTCAGCCAACTATCAAATGGCGCTTTGGGAACCGCGCCGTTCAGCATGTCGACAACCTGACCGTTTTTGAAGATCATAATGGTGGGAATACTACGGATACCAAAGCGTGCGCTAAGCTCACGTTCCGCTTCCGTGTTGATCTTCACGAAGCGAACTTTGCCGCTGCGTTCTTCGGCGACATCTTCAAAGATCGGGGCGAAGTTACGGCATGGGCCGCACCACGGTGCCCAGAAATCGATTACGACGGGCAGATCATCTTTGAGCAGTTTATCCAGTGTTTCACCGGTCGCATTGATCACCTCCCCGTCGAACAGGTCGTGACCACAGCGTCCGCATTTTGCCGCATCCTCAACCCGATCGTCGGGAATGCGGTTGATGGCCTGGCAGCTGGTACAAACGGTATTCATAACTAACCTCTGGATGCGTCGGGGTATTGAACGGCAGAGACGCCGGTATGTTTCTAATATGTTACATATTATCGATGAGACTGTTTTAAACGACAATCTGTTTTATTCAATGAGTACAATAGTCATAAGCTTTTAAATGAAATAATGGCTAACCTGGCGCACATCGGGTAATCTGCGCGCTTCGCGCAGCGCTGGTGGAGAAAAGCATGAACGATGAATTGAAAAACAAAAGCGGCAAGGTCAAAGTGATGTATGTCCGCAGTGATGATGATTCTGATAAACGTACCCATAACCCGCGTACCGGGAAAGGTGGTGGGCGTCCAGGAAAATCTCGTGCCGACGGTGGCCGTCGCCCCGCCCGCGATGAAAGAACCCCTCAGAACCGCGATCGCAAGCGTGAAGACTCACCGTGGCGGACCGTGTCCCGCGCGCCGGGTGATGAATCGCCTGAAAAAGCCGATCACGGTGGTATCAGCGGTAAAAGCTTTATCGATCCTGAAGTCTTACGTCGTCAACGTGCAGAAGAGACCCGCGTTTACGGTGAAAATGCCTGTCAGGCCCTGTTCCAGAGTCGCCCGGACGCGATTGTCCGCGCCTGGTTCATTCAGAGCGTCACGCCGCGCTTCAAAGAAGCATTACGCTGGATGGCGGCAAACCGCAAAGCGTACCATGTGGTTGATGAAGCGGAACTGGCGAAAGCTTCAGGTACCGAACATCACGGCGGTGTCTGCTTCCTGATTAAAAAACGTAACGGCACGACGGTGAAACAGTGGGTAAGCCAGGCGGGCGCGCAGGACTGTGTGTTAGCGCTGGAAGCTATTTCTAACCCGCACAACCTCGGTGGCATGATGCGTAGCTGCGCGCACTTCGGTGTGAAAGGCGTAGTGGTGCAGGATGCGGCGCTGCTGGAGTCCGGTGCGGCGATTCGTACCGCAGAAGGCGGTGCCGAACACGTTCAGCCGATTACCGGCGACAGCATCGTTGATGTGTTGGATGATTTCCGTCAGGCGGGTTACACCGTGGTGACAACGTCCAGTGAACGCGGTAAGCCGCTGTTTAAAACTGAACTGCCAGAGAAAATCGTCCTGGTGTTAGGTCAGGACGTTGACGGTTTGCCGGATGCGGCGCGCGATGCCAGCGATCTGTGCGTTAAAATCGACGGTACGGGTAATGTTGAAAGCCTGAACGTCTCGGTGGCAACCGGTGTGCTGCTTGCCGAATGGTGGCGTCAGAACAAAGCCTGATGGAAAAACGCCAGCGATTCGCTGGCATTTTTTTTATTCGCTCTCCGCCGGTAAAACGGGCATCCAGTCAATCGGCTTCTCGCCGCGTTGTTCCAACCACTGATTCGCCAACACAAAATGGTTACAGCCAAAAAATCCACGATGCGCCGAGAGCGGTGAAGGATGAGGCGCTTTCAGGACATGATGACGTTTTTGATCAATGATCGCGCCTTTCTTCTGCGCATGAGAGCCCCAGAGCAGAAAAACCACCCCTTCACGATGTTGATTAATCAGGCCGATCACTTTATCGGTGAACGTTTCCCATCCCAGACTGGCATGAGAGTGCGCCTGACCCGCCCGCACGGTTAATACCGTATTAAGCAGCAGAACGCCCTGATGCGCCCAGCTTTCCAGATAACCGTGGGCAGGACGAGTGAAACCGGGGATCGACCCCTCCAGTTCCTTATACATGTTCAGCAGCGAAGGGGGCGTAGCAATACCGGGGCGGACAGAAAACGCCAGACCATGCGCCTGCCCGGGACCGTGGTAGGGATCCTGTCCAAGGATCACGACCTTGACATCACCCAGCTCGGTGAAGCGAAACGCATTGAACACATCTTTTTGCGGCGGATAAACCGTGATCCCGGACTGACGCTCTCCGGCGACGGTATGCAGCGTATTGATAAAGTAGGGCTGCTGTTTCTCTTCAGCCAGCACATCGTGCCAGGTTAATTCAGTGGCCATCTCGCTCTCCTGCGAATTCTCGATCGTCATAGCTTAACTGCTTCTTTCGACGGCGCAAAATTCTCTCCGCGATGATGTGCGCTATGCACTTAATAAAGTTGAAAATTTATGTAAAAAGTTTATGTCTTCACATGGCGTAAGTTGATGTAAAACAATAAAATCATCTCATTCCCCTATTCGGCATGTGGATTTTATTGATTTAAATCAATGAATCGAGGGTGTTAGGGGGGTATATATACACTCAAGCAACAATGGTTTTACCAATTGGCCGCGAGCCGGCCAACCCTAATCAAATACTTTGCCGGGGAGGCATCACAATGATTACAGGTATCCAGATTACTAAAGCCGCTAATGACGATCTGCTGAATTCCTTCTGGCTGCTGGACAGCGAAAAAGGCGAAGCGCGTTGCATCGCAGCGAAAGCCGGTTTTGCCGAAGATGAAGTGGTAGCGGTCAGCAAACTGGGTGAAATTGAGTACCGCGAAATTCCGATGGAAGTGAAACCGGAAGTTCGTGTGGAAGGTGGCCAGCACCTGAACGTTAACGTTTTGCGTCGTGAAACGCTGGAAGATGCGGTTAAGCATCCGGAAAAATACCCGCAGCTGACTATCCGTGTTTCGGGTTATGCCGTGCGCTTTAACTCACTGACGCCGGAACAACAGCGCGACGTTATCGCTCGTACCTTTACTGAAAGCCTGTAAGGCTTAACGTTTAAATAAAAACGCCGGGAAATCCCGGCGTTTTTTTATTCTTCGTTTGACTCCTGCGGCGTCGTTGCCGTACTCGGCTTGCGACGTTTACCAATGTTCCTGGTATCGCGATGGCGTTTCTTCACGCGCGGTTTATCTTTGTCTTTCTCTTTTTTCTTCTCTTCACGTTTCGCGAGTGCTTTTTTCGACGGTTTGCCCGTCATCTTTTCGCTCGGAGCGCGTGAGGTTGGGCGCAATTCATCAATCACCCTGGATTTCAGCGGTTCTTCAATGTAGCGACCAATTTTCAGCAGCAGCAGGTGATCGTGCGCTTCGACCAGCGAGATTGCGGTGCCCTTGCGACCGGCGCGGCCGGTACGGCCAATGCGGTGCAGATAGGTGTCTCCGCTACGCGGCATGTCGAAGTTAATCACGTGGCTGACGTCAGGAATATCGATCCCGCGTGCGGCAACATCGGTGGCGACCAGCACGTTAACGCGACCGTCAGTAAGACGCTTAATGCCTTCGTTACGCTTGATCTGCGCCATCTCACCTTCGAGATAGCAGTTGTTGATCCCCGCCAGACGCAGCTTTTCAGCCAGTTCGTGCACGCGCTCGCGCTTGCGGACAAACACAATGGTACGGGTGGCGTCGTCTTGCTTCAGCAGGTGCTTCAGCAGTTCGAATTTATGTTCGACGTTATCCGCGCGGTAATACCACTGGTGGATCTTCTTACGTTCGCGGGTGGATGGCGTAGCGGAGACTTCGACTGGCTCTTCCAGCAGACGTTCGGCAAAATCTTTAATCGCATCGCCTTCCAGCGTGGCGGAGAACAGCATCGTCTGTTTGCGCCAGCGCGTTTCCCCGGCGATGTGCTCGATGTCCTGGGCAAAGCCCATATCCAGCATTCGGTCGGCTTCGTCGAGGATCAGCGTTTCGACGGCGCGGCAGTCAAAATTCTCTTCTTTAATATACTGCAGCAGACGTCCGGTGGTGGCGACCACGATATCCTGGTTTTCACTGAACACTTCGGCGTGGTTCATGTAGGCTACGCCGCCGGTAATTGTCGCGATATCCAGATGGGTGTTTTTGGCCAGTTCACGGGCATGATCGGCGACCTGCATCGCCAGTTCGCGAGTCGGAGTCAGGATCAAAATACGTGGCGGACCGGATTTTTTACGCGGGAAGTCGAGCAGGTGCTGCAACGCTGGCAGCAAATACGCCGCCGTTTTACCGGTGCCTGTCGGCGCAGAACCGAGTACGTCACGGCCTTCGAGTGCAGGCGGAATGGCGGCAGCCTGAATGGCGGTCGGGCGAGTGAAACCTTTTTCCTGGAGGGCATCCAGCAGGCTTTCATCGAGTTCAAGTTCGGAAAAAGTCGTTACAGTCATGTTCTACCTCTGTGTGGGGCGCTGATTATAGACGTTACGGCTGCAATCTTCATCTGTTTGTATGGATATCGCTTCTCAGGTATTGTTTTCACCAGGTGCTGTTGCCGTTTTTCCTGCAAGGTTTTTAATTCATGCCTCAGTCTACATCCGTCCTTCGTCGTAATGGATTTACTTTTAAACAGTTTTTTGTCGCGCACGATCGTTGTGCGATGAAAGTCGGAACAGATGGGATTCTGTTAGGGGCATGGGCACCGGTGGCGGGCGTAAAGCGGATCCTCGATATCGGTACCGGCAGCGGACTGTTGGCGCTGATGCTGGCGCAGCGTACTGATGAAAGCGTCACCGTTGATGCCGTTGAACTGGATAGCGATGCCGCCGCGCAGGCGCAAGAAAACGTTACCCAGTCGCCGTGGGCGGATCGGGTAACGGTGCAGGCGGAAGATGTCCAACATTGGGCGGCACGGCAGACCGTTAAATATGACCTTATCATCAGTAACCCGCCGTATTACGAGCAGGGCGTCGAGTGTGCTACACCGCAGCGGGAACAGGCGCGTTATACCACGATGCTGGATCATTCTGCGCTGTTAGCGACGGCGACGGGGCTGATCACGGAAGAGGGATTCTTGTGTGTTGTGTTGCCGGAAAATATCGGCAATACCTTCACGCAGCAGGCGTTAAATATGGGCTGGCATTTACGGCTACGCACCGACGTTGCTGAAACGGAGGCGCGGTTGCCGCATCGGGTGCTGCTGGCATTCTCCCCTAAGAAGGGGGAATGCTTTAGCGACAGGCTGGTGATTCGCGGGCCGGATCAGCGTTACTCCGAAGGTTATACGGCGCTGACCCAGGCATTTTATCTGTTCATGTGAGCCGTTAACGGCGAGAGCACAGACGGGCCAGATTCCTCCAGCAGTGCCGGATAATCGAGCGTGTAGTGCAGACCGCGGCTCTCTTTGCGCATCATCGCACAGCGCACAATCAGCTCGGCGACCTGAACCAGGTTGCGTAACTCCAGCAAATTATTCGAGACGCGGAAATGGGCGTAATACTCGTCGATCTCCTGTTGTAACATAGTGATACGACGCAGGGCCCGCTCCAGACGTTTGGTGGTGCGCACAATCCCCACGTAGTCCCACATAAACAGTCGCAGCTCATGCCAGTTATGCTGAATCACCACCAGTTCGTCAGGGTTGTCCACGCGACTTTCATCCCAGGCGGGCAGGGCGCTTACGCCACGGGCGTAAGGCATTCGTCTGTCGATATCTTCCGCTGCGGACCAGCCGTACACCAGACACTCCAGCAGCGAGTTTGAGGCCATCCGGTTCGCGCCGTGCAGGCCGGTGTAGCTCACTTCCCCGATCGCATACAGGCCGTCCACATCGGTACGACCAAAGTCGTCAACCATCACGCCGCCGCAGGTGTAGTGTGCTGCTGGCACGATGGGCACTGGTTCTTTGGTCAGGTCGATACCCAGCCCCAGCAGCTTTTCGTAAATCATCGGGAAATGCTGACGCACAAAGGCTTCTGGCTTATGGCTGATATCAAGGAACATACAGTCCGCACCGAGACGCTTCATTTCATGGTCGATAGCGCGGGCGACGATATCGCGCGGCGCCAGTTCCCCTCGCGCGTCAAAGTCTGGCATAAACCGCGTGCCGTCCGGGCGTTTGAGATGAGCACCTTCTCCGCGCAGCGCTTCGGTAAGCAGGAAATTACGTGCCTGGGGATGATACAGCGCGGTAGGGTGGAACTGATTAAATTCGAGATTCGCAACCCGGCATCCGGCACGCCAGGCCATCGCAATACCGTCGCCGGAGGAAATGTCCGGATTCGTTGTATATTGATACACCTTTGATGCGCCGCCGGTCGCCAGCACGACAGACTTCGCGTGACAGGTTTCCACCGCCTCTTTATTCCGGTTCCAGACCCATGCCCCCACGACGCGTCGTGTGCCGGGCAGGCCAATTTTGTCGGAGATGATTAAATCGACGGCATTACTGCGTTCCAGTACCCGGATGTTTGGATGGCTTTGCGCCTTGCTGACCAGCGTGGTTTCCACCTCTTTACCGGTGGCATCAGCGGCATGCAAAATGCGACGATGGCTATGGCCACCTTCACGCGTCAGATGGTAACTCTCTTCACCGTTAGGCTGCACCTGGGTATCAAATAGCACCCCCTGATCAATCAACCACTGTACGCAGGGACGGGCGTTGCTGGCGACAAACTCCACCGCATGGCGATCGCAAATACCAGCGCCGGCAATGAGCGTATCTTCGACATGTGAATCAATGCTGTCGGTTTCATCGAAAACGGCGGCAATCCCGCCCTGCGCATAGAAAGTGGAGCCTTCGCTGACGGGACCTTTACTCAGAACGATAACCTGATGCTTTTCAGCCAGGCGCAGCGCCAGCGAGAGTCCGGCAGCGCCGCTACCAATAATTAACACGTCACAAGAAAGTTCAGGCGTAGTTTTCATGATATTTTGTTTAATGTACTAAACAGTGTTTGGCCAGCATAGCACCAGAATCTGCGATTCAGCACGTTTTATTTTCAGTATTGTTGTAATGACTAAACAAAACGGTGCGATGTAAAAGGATGTCAGGTGGGGAAACCATTTTGCGCGGCGGGCCGTAAGCATCAGATTAGAGGATGAAATAAAGTGGCCGTTGGGTTACTCTGCAACCGGTTTATGGGCATTTTTAAAGATAGTGCGTTGTTCAGACTCGGTAGACTTATAATGAGAGATAATGACCGTCTACAACATGACAAACAAAAAACAGATGCGTAACGGAACTTTACAAAAACGAGACACTCTAACCTGTTGCTTGCTCATAGTGCAGCTAATGGAGTGGCGTTTCGCGAACGCGTGGAAATTTGGTTTGGGGAGACTTTACCTCGGATGAGCGAGCAGTTAACGGACCAGGTCCTGGTTGAACGGGTCCAGAAGGGAGATCAGAAGGCCTTCAATTTACTGGTAGTACGCTACCAGCATAAAGTGGCGAGTCTGGTTTCCCGTTATGTCCCGTCGGGCGATGTTCCCGATGTGGTGCAAGAATCATTTATTAAAGCCTACCGTGCGCTGGACTCGTTCCGGGGAGATAGTGCTTTTTATACCTGGCTGTATCGCATTGCGGTGAATACAGCGAAGAATTACCTGGTGGCTCAGGGGCGTCGTCCGCCATCAAGCGATGTTGATGCGATTGAAGCAGAAAACTTCGAAAGTGGCGGTGCGCTGAAAGAAATTTCGAACCCTGAGAACTTAATGTTGTCAGAAGAACTGAGACAGATAGTTTTCCGAACTATTGACTCCCTCCCGGAAGATTTACGTATGGCAATAACCTTGCGGGAGCTGGATGGCCTGAGCTATGAAGAGATAGCCGCTATCATGGATTGTCCGGTGGGTACGGTGCGTTCACGTATCTTCCGAGCTCGGGAAGCTATTGATAATAAAGTTCAACCGCTTATCAGGCGTTGACGATAGCGGATACTGGAAAAGGTATTAGGCATGCAGAAAGAAAAACTTTCCGCTTTAATGGATGGCGAGACGCTGGATAGTGAGTTACTTAACGAACTGGCTCACGATTCGGATATGCAAAAAACCTGGGAAAGCTATCACCTGATCCGTGATTCAATGCGGGGTGATACACCTGAGGTGCTTCATTTCGATATTTCCGCTCGCGTAATGGCCGCTATTGAAGATGAGCCGGTACGCAATACGGTGCCATTCATTCCAGAGGCCCAGCCTGCGCCGCAGCAATGGCAGAAAATGCCATTCTGGAAAAAAATGCGTCCGTGGGCCGCGCAACTTACCCAAATGGGCGTTGCCGCGTGCGTATCGCTTGCAGTTATCGTTGGTGTCCAGCACTATAATGGACAATCTGAAACGTCCCAGCAGCCTGAAACGCCGGTCTTTAATACTTTGCCGATGATGGGTAAAGCCAGCCCGGTAAGCCTGGGAGTACCTTCTGATGCGACCGCGAATGGTGGGCAACAGCAGCAGGTACAGGAGCAGCGTCGTCGGATCAACGCCATGTTGCAGGATTACGAACTGCAACGCCGACTGCACTCCGAACAGCTTCAGTTTGAGCAGGCACAGACACAGCAAGCCGCTGTTCAGGTGCCAGGAATTCAAACTTTAGGAACGCAATCGCAGTAATGAAGCAACTTTGGTTTGCCATGTCACTTGTGACGGGTAGCCTGTTCTTCTCTGTCAACGCCTCGGGCAATACTGCGTCCGGGGCGTTGTTGCAGCAGATGAATGTGGCGAGCCAGTCACTCAATTACGAGCTGTCATTCGTCAGCATCACGAAACAAGGCGTTGAGTCTCTGCGTTATCGCCATGCTCGCCTGGAAAATCGTCCGCTTGCGCAGCTGCTGCAAATGGATGGTCCGCGTCGTGAAGTGGTCCAGCGCGGAAATGAAATTAGCTACTTCGAGCCTGGACTCGAACCGTTCACTCTGAACGGTGACTATATCGTCGACTCCCTGCCGTCGCTTATCTATACCGATTTCAAACGTCTTGCTCCCTACTATGATTTTATTGCTGTGGGTCGTACCCGAATTGCCGATCGCCTGTGCGAAGTGATTCGCGTGGTCGCGCGTGATGGCACGCGTTACAGCTATATTGTCTGGATGGATACGGAAACGAAGCTGCCGATGCGGGTCGATCTCCTCGATCGCGATGGCGAAACGTTAGAGCAATTCCGGGTGATTGCCTTCACCGTGAATCAGGATGCCGGTAGCGGCATGCAGACGCTGGCGAAAGCCAGTTTGCCGCCGCTGCTCTCTGTTCCGGCGGGTGAAAAAGCCAAATTCAGCTGGAATCCGACCTGGCTTCCGAAAGGGTTTAGCGAAGTGTCCAGCGGGCGCAGACCGTTGCCAACGATGGACAACATGCCGATTGAATCGCGTCTCTACTCCGACGGTCTGTTTAGCTTCTCTATTAACGTCAATCGGGCGACTCAGGCCAGCACCGACCAGATGCTGCGCACCGGGCGCAGAACGGTCAGCACCAGCGTACGCGACAACGCGGAAATTACCATCGTGGGTGAATTGCCGCCGCAGACAGCGAAGCGCATTGCCGACACCATTAAGTTCGGAGCCGCGCAATGATCAAAGAGTGGGCTACCGTGGTGTCATGGCAAAACGGTGAGGCATTGGTGAGCTGTGATGTGAAAGCGTCCTGCAGCAGCTGCGCTTCACGTTCAGGATGTGGCACCCGCGTGCTGAATAAACTCGGGCCGCAGACCACGCATACCATTGTGGTGGCGAGCGATGTGCCGTTAGAACCTGGGCAGAAAGTGGAGCTGGGGATTGCCGAAGGCAGTCTGTTAGGTTCCGCCATGCTGGTTTATCTGTCGCCGCTGGTGGGGTTATTCCTCATCGCCTCCCTGTTTCAGGTGCTGTTTGGCTCAGATCTCGCGGCGTTAAGCGGCGCGATACTGGGCGGCGTCGGCGGATTCCTGATTGCCCGTGGCTATTCCCGCAAGCTGGCTGAACGCGAAGCCTGGCAACCCGTTATTCTTAATGTTGCTCTCCCATCCAGTACGATTCGCGTTGAAACGCCCTCCACCGAAACGGCACCATGATATTCTTGCCGGATGGCGGTTTCGCCTTATCCGACTTACAAACGGTCAGCAAGTCCAGTAGACCCGATAAGCTTGCGCCATCGGGCATCATGCTTCTCTTACGATGTTTTACATCAGAAAAGCGATGCCGTTTCCAGTTCCCGCTATCCTGACTTTATGAACATTTCCTCGCCTCAGCGTTGTAGTGTAGAATGCGGCGTTTCAGTTAAACAGACGTTAAGCTCAGAACAGCGACTTCTCAAAGCCTGTCCAACCAGGCGTAAGGCACAATAATTACACTATATGAAGAACATACGTAACTTTTCGATCATTGCTCACATCGACCACGGTAAATCGACGCTGTCTGACCGTATTATTCAGATCTGCGGTGGCCTGTCTGACCGTGAAATGGAAGCGCAGGTTCTCGACTCGATGGATCTTGAGCGTGAGCGCGGTATTACTATCAAAGCGCAGAGCGTAACGCTCGATTTCAAATCCGCTGATGGTGAAACATACCAGCTTAACTTCATCGACACCCCAGGCCACGTTGACTTCTCGTATGAAGTTTCTCGTTCGCTTGCCGCTTGTGAAGGCGCACTGCTGGTGGTGGATGCCGGGCAGGGCGTCGAAGCGCAAACCCTGGCAAACTGCTACACCGCGATGGAAATGGATCTCGAAGTGGTGCCGGTCCTCAATAAAATTGACCTGCCAGCCGCCGATCCCGAGCGTGTCGCCGAAGAGATTGAAGACATCGTTGGTATTGATGCGACTGATGCCGTGCGCTGCTCGGCGAAAACTGGCGTGGGCGTGACCGACGTTCTGGAACGTCTGGTGCGTGATATTCCGCCGCCGCAGGGCGATCCGGATGGACCGTTACAGGCGCTGATCATCGACTCCTGGTTCGATAACTATCTCGGCGTTGTCTCGCTGGTGCGTATTAAAAACGGTACCCTGCGTAAAGGCGACAAAATCAAAGTGATGAGTACCGGTCAGACCTATAACGCTGACCGTCTGGGGATCTTCACGCCTAAACAGGTTGATCGTACCGAGCTGAAGTGCGGCGAGGTAGGTTGGCTGGTGTGTGCGATTAAAGACATCCTCGGCGCACCGGTTGGCGATACCCTGACTCAGGCACGTAACCCGGCAGAAAAAGCGCTGCCAGGCTTCAAAAAGGTAAAACCGCAGGTTTATGCGGGCCTGTTCCCGGTCAGCTCTGATGATTACGAGAACTTCCGCGACGCGCTGGGCAAGCTTAGCCTCAACGACGCCTCTCTGTTCTATGAGCCGGAAAGTTCTACTGCGCTGGGCTTCGGCTTCCGCTGTGGCTTCCTTGGTCTGTTACACATGGAGATCATTCAGGAGCGTCTGGAACGTGAATACGATCTCGACCTGATCACCACCGCGCCGACGGTTGTGTATGAAGTCGAAACCACCGCGAAAGAGACGATTTACGTCGACAGCCCGTCCAAGCTGCCACCGCTGAATAACATCTATGAGTTGCGCGAGCCGATCGCGGAATGTCACATGCTGTTGCCTCAGGCATACCTCGGTAACGTGATTACCCTGTGTATTGAGAAGCGTGGCGTGCAGACCAACATGGTTTACCACGGTAACCAGGTGGCGCTGACTTATGAAATCCCGATGGCTGAAGTGGTACTCGACTTCTTTGACCGCCTGAAGTCCACCTCGCGCGGTTATGCGTCGCTGGATTACAACTTTAAACGCTTCCAGGCCTCCGACATGGTGCGTGTTGATGTCTTGATCAACAACGAACGTGTCGATGCGCTGGCGCTGATCACTCACCGTGATAACTCGCAGAGCCGTGGTCGTGAGCTGGTGGAGAAGATGAAAGATCTGATCCCACGTCAACAGTTCGATATTGCGATCCAGGCGGCGATCGGGACGCATATCATTGCGCGTTCTACTGTGAAACAGTTGCGTAAAAACGTTCTGGCAAA
The DNA here is from genome assembly GCF_001297795.1 of Citrobacter sp. CtB7.12. Lineage (NCBI taxonomy): Bacteria > Pseudomonadati > Pseudomonadota > Gammaproteobacteria > Enterobacterales > Enterobacteriaceae > Citrobacter > Citrobacter sp. CtB7.12. The sequence continues at coordinate 22,048 of NZ_LIFT01000006.1, forward strand.
ATGCTATGGCGGCGATATCAGCCGTAAGAAAAAGCTGTTGCAGAAGCAGAAAGAAGGTAAGAAGCGGATGAAGCAGATCGGTAACGTTGAGCTGCCTCAGGAAGCGTTCCTCGCCATTCTGCATGTCGGCAAAGACAGCAAATAATCCTTAAGGAGTTGGCATGGCGAATATGTTTGCCCTGATTCTGGTGATTGCCACATTGGTCACGGGCATTTTATGGTGCGTGGATAAATTTATCTTCGCACCAAAACGTCGGGAGCGTCAGGCGGCGGTACAGGCTGCAGCCGGAGATTCACTGGATAAGGCAACGCTGAAAAAAGTCTCGCCGAAGCCTGGCTGGCTGGAAACTGGCGCTTCGGTTTTCCCGGTGCTGGCTATCGTGCTGGTTGTGCGTTCGTTCATCTATGAACCTTTCCAGATCCCATCGGGTTCGATGATGCCGACGTTGTTGATCGGTGACTTTATTCTGGTGGAGAAATTTGCCTACGGTATTAAAGATCCGATTTACCAGAAAACCCTGATCGAAACGGGTCATCCCAAACGCGGTGATATCGTGGTCTTTAAATACCCGGAAGATCCACGTCTGGATTACATCAAGCGAGCGGTCGGTTTGCCTGGTGATAAAGTGACCTATGATCCGGTCGCGAAAGAAGTGACTATTCAGCCGGGTTGCCGTTCGGGTCAGGCGTGTGAGAACGCCCTGCCGGTCACCTATAGCGATGTTCAGCCGAGCGATTTTGTGCAGACGTTTGCACGTCGTAACGGTGGTGAAGCCACCAGTGGTTTCTTTGAGATCCCGCTGAGTGAAACGAAAGAGAACGGTATTCGTCTGTCCGAGCGTAAAGAGACGCTGGGCGACGTGACGCACCGTATTCTGACCGTGCCGATTGCTCAGGATCAGGTGGGGATGTATTACCAGCAGTCCGGGCAGCCGCTGGCGACCTGGATTGTGCCGCCGGGCCAGTATTTCATGATGGGCGACAACCGCGATAACAGCGCGGACAGCCGTTACTGGGGCTTTGTCCCGGAAGCGAATCTGGTCGGTAAAGCCACTGCCATCTGGATGAGTTTCGACAAACAAGAAGGCGAATGGCCGACTGGCGTTCGTTTAAGCCGCATTGGTGGTATCCACTAATTGCCGCGAATCGTTCACGTTGTCGTCGTTATGACGGCAACGTGAATTATTTCTTCGATAAATCTGCCCAGGCTAACGACATCCCTCGTCGTTGTGTATAGAATATTCCCCCGAAGTTTCAGGTTGGCGCCTCCAGGTCGCCACGGCACACGAAACAGCGTTGGTCCCCCTATATGAGCGTACATAAGCTGCTTAACGCGGCCGGAAGGATGCTACATATATCAGGTCTGTTTCGTGTGCTGAATTGTTGACGCATTTATTTATTGGTATCGCATGAACCCCATCGTAATTAATCGGCTTCAACGGAAGCTGGGCTACACTTTTACTCATCAGGAGTTGTTGCAGCAGGCATTAACCCATCGCAGTGCCAGCAGCAAACATAACGAGCGTTTAGAATTTCTTGGCGACTCAATTTTAAGTTTTGTGATTGCGAATGCGCTGTATCACCGTTTCCCGCGAGTGGACGAGGGTGATATGAGTCGTATGCGCGCGACGCTGGTGCGCGGGAATACGCTGGCTGAATTAGCCCGCGAGTTTGATCTGGGCGAATGTCTGCGCTTAGGGCCTGGCGAACTGAAAAGCGGTGGCTTCCGTCGCGAATCGATTCTGGCCGATACCGTCGAAGCGTTGATTGGCGGGGTTTTCCTTGACAGTGACATTCAGACCGTCGAAAAGCTGATCCTCAACTGGTATCAGACTCGTCTGGACGAAATCAGTCCTGGCGATAAGCAAAAAGATCCGAAAACGCGTTTGCAGGAGTATTTGCAGGGTCGCCATCTGCCGCTGCCGTCTTATCTGGTGGTACAGGTGCGTGGTGAAGCGCACGATCAGGAATTTACTATCCACTGCCAGGTCAGCGGCCTGAGTGAACCGGTGGTTGGCACAGGTTCGAGCCGTCGCAAGGCGGAACAGGCTGCCGCCGAACAGGCGTTGAAAAAACTGGAGCTGGAATGAGCGACGAAAAAACCTATTGCGGATTTATTGCCATCGTCGGTCGTCCGAACGTTGGCAAATCCACGCTGTTGAACAACCTGCTCGGGCAGAAGATTTCGATCACCTCCCGTAAAGCGCAGACCACGCGTCACCGTATTGTCGGGATCCATACCGAAGGGCCCTGGCAGGCGATTTACGTCGATACTCCGGGTCTGCACATGGAAGAAAAACGCGCGATTAACCGTCTGATGAACAAAGCGGCCAGCAGCTCCATTGGTGATGTTGAACTGGTGATCTTTGTGGTGGAAGGCACCCGCTGGACGCCGGATGACGAGATGGTGCTCAATAAACTGCGTGACGGTAAAGCGCCGGTGATTCTGGCCGTCAACAAAGTAGATAACGTGCAGGAAAAAGCCGATCTGCTGCCGCATTTGCAGTTCCTGGCAAGCCAGATGGACTTCCTCGACATCGTACCGATCTCTGCGGAAACCGGGATGAATGTCGACACCGTCGCAGGCATCGTGCGCAAGCATCTGCCTGAAGCGGAGCATCACTTCCCGGAAGATTACATCACCGATCGCTCACAGCGTTTTATGGCTTCTGAAATCATCCGTGAAAAGCTGATGCGTTTCCTTGGCGCTGAACTGCCGTACTCCGTGACTGTGGAAATCGAACGCTTCGTGTCAAACGAGCGCGGCGGTTATGACATCAACGGGCTGATCCTCGTTGAGCGCGAAGGGCAAAAGAAGATGGTTATTGGCAACAAAGGGGCCAAAATCAAGACCATCGGTATTGAAGCGCGTAAAGACATGCAGGAAATGTTCGAAGCCCCGGTTCATCTTGAACTGTGGGTGAAAGTGAAATCCGGCTGGGCCGATGACGAACGCGCGCTGCGCAGTCTCGGTTACGTCGACGATCTCTAAACCTGCGCTCCGAACAGGCGACGAGTATGATGGAGGGCTGGCAGCGCGCATTTGTCCTGCATAGTCGCCCCTGGAGCGAAACCAGCCTGATGCTGGACGTCTTCACGGAAGAGTCGGGTCGCGTGCGTCTTGTTGCTAAAGGCGCACGTTCTAAACGCTCTAATCTGAAAGGTGCCCTTCAACCTTTTACCCCCCTGTTAGTCCGCTTTGGCGGACGTGGCGACGTCAAAACGCTGCGTAGCGCGGAAGCGGTTTCTCTGGCGCTCCCTCTGAGCGGTATCACGCTGTACAGCGGCCTGTACGTCAACGAACTGCTCGCCCGCGTGCTGGAGCACGAAACCCGCTTTTCTGAACTCTTTTTCGATTATCTGCATTGCATTCAGGCACTGGCGGGGGCTACGGGAACGCCGGAACCCGTGCTGCGTCGTTTTGAACTGGCGCTGCTCGGCCACCTCGGGTATGGAGTCGATTTCCTGCACTGTGCGGGCAGCGGTGAGCCGGTGGATGACACCATGACCTACAGCTACCGCGAAGAAAAAGGCTTTATCGCCAGCGTTGTGATTGACAACAGCACCTTTACCGGACGCCATCTGCGGGCGCTGGCAGAACGTGAATTTCCGGATGTTGATACGCTACGCGCGGCGAAACGCTTTACCCGCATAGCGCTGAAGCCGTATCTTGGTGGTAAACCCTTAAAGAGCCGCGAATTATTCCGGCAGTTCATGCCGAAGCGAACATAAAATCACGAGGATTGTCATGGCTGAATTACTGTTAGGCGTCAACATTGACCACATTGCCACGTTACGTAATGCACGCGGTACTGCATATCCGGATCCGGTTCAGGCGGCATTCATTGCCGAGCAGGCGGGGGCTGATGGCATTACCGTCCATTTACGTGAAGATCGCCGTCACATTACCGATCGCGATGTCCGCATTCTGCGCCAGACGCTGGACACGCGTATGAACCTGGAAATGGCGGTGACGGAAGAGATGCTGGCGATTGCCGTGGAAACCAAACCGCATTTTTGCTGCCTGGTGCCGGAAAAGCGCCAGGAAGTGACCACCGAAGGCGGCCTGGATGTGGCCGGGCAGCGCGACAAAATGCGTGATGCCTGTAAACGTCTGGCTGACGCCGGGATCCTTGTGTCGCTGTTTATTGACGCCGATGACGCGCAAATCAAAGCGGCTGCTGACGTCGGCGCACCGTACATTGAAATTCATACCGGCTGCTATGCGGATGCGAAAACCGATGCGGAACAGGCGCAGGAACTGGCGCGCATCGCGAAAGCCGCCACCTTCGCCGCCAGCCTGGGGCTGAAAGTCAATGCGGGACACGGCCTGACCTATCACAACGTCAAAGCCATTGCCGCACTGCCGGAAATGCACGAGCTGAATATCGGTCATGCGATTATCGGTCGTGCGGTGATGAGCGGGCTGAAAGACGCCGTCGCGGAAATGAAACGTTTGATGCTGGAAGCGCGCGGCTAATGGCCATTCTTGGATTAGGCACCGATATCGTGGAGATTGCGCGCATTGAAGCGGTGATCTCCCGTTCCGGTGACCGGCTTGCCCGACGAGTGCTCAGCGCTAACGAGTGGGCTATCTGGGAAACGCACCAGCAGCCGGTGCGTTTTCTGGCAAAACGCTTTGCCGTCAAAGAGGCGGCGGCGAAAGCTTTTGGTACCGGTATTCGCAATGGGCTGGCATTTAATCAGTTTGAAGTGTTTAACGACGAACTTGGTAAACCGCGCTTGCGGTTGTGGGGAGAGGCGTTAGCGCTGGCGGAAAAACTAGGCGTTGCGCATATGCACGTAACGCTGGCCGACGAACGTCACTATGCCTGCGCCACGGTCATTATCGAAAGTTAGATTTTATCGGCGTGGTGCATCTGGACAAATTTGTCCCACAGTTGTTCTTCCGTTTCGACATGTGCCGGGTCTTTGAGGATCGTATTGGGGATCGGGCACACCTTCTGGCAGGTGGGCGTGTCGTAATGCCCGACGCACTCGGTGCATTTGTCGCTGTTAATCTCATAGATGCTGTCACCCATCGAAATGGCCTCATTTGGACATTCGGGTTCGCACATATCGCAATTGATGCATTTTTTCGTGATTAACAGGGCCATCAGGAAACTCTCAAAACAACACAAACCGGGCGGGCATTATACGCGCATTCCTTGCTCAGACCAGTTTTTTTACCAGCGCCTCGCTGTGGCGAATACGTTCAGGTGCGTGCTCCAGATCCTGCTGTACCAGCGCCATAAAAAGCAGATCGGTGAGCATCATTTGCGCGTGGGTTGAAGAGATCGCCGCACTGCGGGTGGCCTGTTCTTCCGCGATGGTATACAGGCAGTGGCTGGCGCGCTGCTGAAGCCCATTAGGGGTGAAACCCGTGATCGCCAGGATCTGCCCGCCGACGCGTAAAGTCTCTTCTGCCGCCAGGTTCAGTTCCCGACGTTCGCCGCTGTAGGAAATCGCTAACAGCAGATCGTCCGGCGTCAGCGCCTGAACCGTGGCCAACAGCGCATGCATATCGCGCTCAACAATAGCGTTCAGGCCGATTTTCATCAGCTTCCAGGCAAAATTCTGCGCTACCAGGCCGGAGGCACCAATCCCGGTTAACACGATCCGACGGGCGTTACGCAGCATCGTCACGCTTTCGCTCAGCTTCTCTTCCGTGTTGACATCCAGCGTGGCATGCATCGCCGCCACATTCTCTTTGATCAGTTTCTCGCCGACCAGACGCAGGGGATCGTCGCCACGGATCTGGTTATGCACTGGCACCGAATGCGGGTTCGGATTGCTGACCAGCGCTTCGCTGATCGCCAGTTTCAACGCCGGGAATCCCTTATAGCCGAGCTTTTGTGCGAACTTCACCACGCTCGACTGACTGACGCCCGCTTCGGCGGCCAGTTGCTGAGAGCTAAGGTGGCGGGCAGTGTCGGGTTGTATCAGAAGATAGTCCGCGAGTTTTTTATCGCTCTGCGCAAATCCCGGGTAGCGCTGGCGGATGCGAATTAAACAGTTCATGGTCTCTCCTGACGAAAACGTGATGGCGGCGACAAAATGAAATTTCACTCGCCTGCACGAATATTATATTCCATTATTGGTCGTTAATATGAATTAAAAATTCCTGAGGAGCAAACATGAATCTCGGCGCTTTAGTATCAGAAACCCGTAATCCGCAAACAATGGACCTCGACGCGTTATCAACGCTGGATCTGGTTCACCGTTTTAATCAACAGGATACGCTGGTAGCGAAAGCAGTAAAAGCAACATTGCCCGATGTTGCGAGCGCCGTCGATGCCGCGGCTGAAGCGTTAAAATCCGGTGGTCGGATTATCTATATGGGCGCAGGGACCAGTGGGCGACTCGGCGTGCTGGATGCGTCTGAATGCCCACCGACGTTTGGCGTTCCTCATGGTCTGGTGGTGGGGCTAATCGCCGGTGGTCCGGGAGCATTGCTGAAAGCCGTTGAAGGGGCAGAAGACAACGCGCAGCTCGGTGAAGACGATCTTATTGCCCTGAACCTCGTGCCGCAGGATCTGGTGGTTGGGCTGGCGGCATCAGGGCGTACGCCGTATGTCATCGGTGGACTGAAATATGCCCGCAAAACGGGTTGTACCACGGTTGCTATCTCCTGTAATCCGGACTCGCCGATTGCGCAGGAAGCGGATATTGCGATTTCACCCGTAGTAGGGCCTGAGGCGCTGACAGGCTCAACGCGTCTGAAATCCGGTACCGCGCAAAAGCTGGTGCTCAATATGATCTCCACCGGGGCGATGGTGAAGTTTGGCAAGGTGTACCAGAACCTGATGGTGGATATGAAAGCCACCAATATCAAACTGATGGACCGCGCGTGTCGAATGGTGGTTGAAGCCACAGGCATTGCCCGCGCTGAGGCGGAAACGCTGCTCAGACAGACCGATTTTGACGTGAAACCGGCCATTCTTATGGCGCTGAGCGGTCTCAATGCTGATGCGGCGCGCGAAAAACTGGCCGCCCATCAGGGATTCTTACGCGCTGCGTTAGCTGATTCATCGAGGTAACTATGGATAAGATGGCGACCCTTGCCAGCGATATTCTGCTGGGAATAGGCGGAGAACAAAATATTCTGCGTCTGGAAAATTGTATGACGCGCGTCCGGGTGGAAGTGAAAGACGATACGCTGTTGGATATCCCGCATCTGAAACAGCTACCGGGCGTCAGTGGCTATGTGAAGCAGGGGGCGCAGCATCAGATCATCGTCGGGCCCGGAAAGGCGGCAAAGGTCGTTGATGCCATGCGAGCGCTGTTGGCGCAGGGGAGCGCGCGCCCGGCAGTCGATGACATTGAGCGCACGAAATCGCAGGCCAAAGCAAAGTACAAAGCGCCGATGAGCGATGCGCTACGCAAGCTGGCGAATGTTTTTATTCCCCTGATCCCGGCGTTTATCGCCTCCGGTTTAATCACCGGCATCATTAACATTCTCAAACGCCCGGATATCGTCGGCGATTTCGCCACCCATTACCCCAACATGCTGGGGCTGATGGGGATATTCGGCAGTGCAGTTTTCGCCATCATGAACATTCTGGTGGGGGTGAATACCGCCAAAGTCTTCGGTGGTTCGCTGGCGATGGGCGGCGTGATGGCGGGCATTCTGTCGAGTCCGCAACTGGCGCAAATTACGCTGTTTGGTGAAGCGCTCCAGCCAGGCCGTGGTGGGGTGATTGCCGTGCTGCTGGTGGTGGCGCTGATGTGCTGGATCGAGCGTAAATTCCGCGACGTGTTACCCGGCTCGCTGGAGCTTATCCTCAATCCGCTACTGACGACCATCATCACCGGCTCGATTGCGATTGTGGCGCTGCAACCGCTGGGCGGCTGGATTTCGGAGTCTATTGCTCACGGCGCGTCCTGGGCTATCGATCGCGGCGGCTTTCTGGTCGGCGCGGTTCTGGCGGGAACCTTCCTGCCACTGGTGCTGACGGGGCTGCATCAGGGGCTGGTGCCGATTCACGTTGAGCTGGTGCAGGCGCATGGCTATAACGCGCTCTTTCCCATTCTGGCGATGGCGGGCGTCGGGCAAGTGGGCGCGGCAATTGCCGTGCTAATGAAAACCCGTAACCCGCGGTTGAAAAAAGTGATTAAGGGGGCGTTACCGGTGGGATTACTCGGTATTGGCGAACCGCTGATTTTTGGCGTCACGCTTCCTCTGGGCAAACCGTTTATTGGTGCCTGTCTTGGTGGCGCAGTAGGCGGAGCGCTGATCAGCTACTGGAAGGTCGCCACCGTCATCACCTTCGGTATTTCCGGACTACCGCTGGCGTTAACGATTGTTGCCGGAAAAGTGATGTTCTATCTGTTAGGCTATTTAGTAGCAGTGATAGCCGGGTTCCTGTTTACCTGGCTGTTAGGATCCAACGATCCCGAGGAGTAAGGTTTGACCAATCACGCGCGTCGTGTCGTTTTTTTTGATTTGGATGGTACGCTACATCAGCAGGATATGTTTGGCAGTTTCCTGCGCTATCTGTTGCGTCGCCAGCCGCTGAATGCGCTGCTTGTGCTGCCGTTGTTGCCCGTGATTGTCGGTGCGTTATTGATTAAAGGACGCGCTGCGCGCTGGCCGATGAGTCTGCTGTTGTGGGGATGTACCTTCGGCCACAGCGAGGCCAGTCTACAGGCCAGGCAGGCCGATTTTGTTCGATGGTTTCGACAGAACGTTACGGCGTTTCCTCAGGTACAAGAGCGTCTGACCACCTATCTGCTCAGCTCCGATGCCGATATCTGGCTCATCACCGGTTCGCCGCAGTCGCTGGTGGAACAGGTTTATGTTGATACGCCGTGGCTGCCGCGCGTGAATCTGATCGCCAGCCAGATGAAGCGGGGGTACGGCGGTTGGGTGCTGACCCTGCGCTGTCTGGGGCATGAAAAAGTTGCACAGCTGGAGCGTAAAATCGGCACGCCACTGCGCCTTTACAGCGGCTACAGCGACAGCAATCAGGACAACCCGCTGCTCTATTTTTGCCAGCACCGCTGGCGCGTCACGCCTCGTGGAGAACTCCAGCAACTGGAATAGTTGAAAGACGAAGGGTATCGCGACCCTGTATAATGCGCCCGCAATGATTACCGGAGTAACCCCTTTGTCAGATGTTGAATTTAGTCACGAATACTGGATGCGTCATGCGTTAACGCTGGCGAAGCGCGCCTGGGATGAACGTGAAGTCCCGGTCGGTGCCGTATTAGTGCACAACAATCGCGTGATCGGTGAAGGCTGGAACCGCCCGATTGGCCATCACGATCCCACCGCGCACGCAGAGATCATGGCGCTACGTCAGGGCGGCATCGTCCTGCAAAATTATCGTCTGATTGACGCGACGCTGTATGTGACCCTTGAGCCGTGCGTCATGTGCGCTGGCGCGATGGTGCACAGCCGTATCCGCCATGTGGTGTTCGGCGCGCGCGATGCTAAAACCGGCGCTGCCGGTTCGCTGATGGATGTTCTGCATCATCCGGGAATGAATCATCGCGTTGAGGTCACTGAAGGAATATTGCGTGAGGAGTGTGCGACGCTGCTCAGCGATTTCTTCCGCATGCGCCGTCAGGAGATCAAAGCGTTGAAGAAAGCCGCAAGCCAGTAGGCATTGCGGTTCTGTTTACTCTTTGTCCTCTTTCTTCTGCGGTAAACGCAGCAGCGACGGCGAGTGCGTCAGATAACTGGATGACGATTGCGACAGGAAGGCGGCGAGTGGTCGCCGCTGTTTGCCAAATTCCGTTGGTGAGACGACCGGATACTCTTGTGCCAGTTTCATCTCTTCAGCCAGTTGCTTTTCTTTCTCCTGCAAATAGCCCTGCAGGCTTATCTGATATTTACGGATGTTTTCAACGTAGGCGTAGGCCTCATGTCCGCGCGCATAGCCGTAGGTCAGCTTGCTGTAATACTGTTTTTGACTGAGCAACGGCAGACGCTGTTTGACGTCAGCCCAACTGTCCGGGTTTCCCTTCGTTTTGGCTGTCAGCGCACGCGCATCAAGCATATGCGCATAACCCATGTTATAGGCCGCCAGCGCAAACCAGATACGCTCGTTCTCGGGTACGGTGTCCGGCACTTTACTCATCATGTCCTGTAAGTAGCGTGCTCCACCGCTGATGCTCTGCTCAGGATCGGTTCTGTCGGTCAGACCGAGACTTTGTGCGGTGTTTTTGGTGAGCATCATCATGCCGCGCACGCCGGTTGGTGATGTGGCCTGCGGATCCCAATGCGATTCCTGCCAGGAGATCGCCGCAAGCAGCTGCCAGCCAATCTCCTGGGCGTGTTTTTCAAACAGAGGTTTCAGGTCGGGGAGCATGGCATCAACCGCGCGCAGAAAGGTGCGGGTATCGACATAGTCAAAATCATCGCCGTGCCCCAGATATTTTTCTTCGAGACGCGCCAGGGAGCCGTCCTCATTCATGCCGTTGAAGAAATCGAGCAGGGCGGCAGACAGCGTGTTGTCATCATCCAGCTGACTAAACCAGGTCACCGGCTGTTCGTCGGTGATATCCAGCGCAACAGCAAGTTCGGGATGAACGCGTTGGTAGAGGCTGATGGCGACAGAGTCGGCAATGGTGTAATCCAGCTGTCCGGCAATCACCGCATCCAGCAGTTCCGTTGAGCCTTTTTTCTCATCGATCCGCCAGCTCAGCTCAGGGTATTTTGTCTGTTTCAGCGTTTGCAGATCGTTTGCCACCACGTGTCCCGGCGTGATAGTGAGTTGACTTTCCGTCACGCTGCCCAACGTTCGGGGACGATACTGACCCACTTTGTAGACCAGTTGCTGGGATACCGAATAGTAAGTCGGCCCCGGCTGATAGTTTTTCACTCGTTCACTGTTGTAGACCAGCCCGGCCGCCAGCAGGTCGGCGTCACCATTATCCAGATCGTCAAACAGCTGGCTGATGTTCTGGCGGACGGTAATCTTCAGTTTTACCCCCAGATAGCTGGCGAACTGCTGCGCCAGCTCGTAATCGAGCCCGTACGGCTTACCGTCGAGTTTCGCCCAGGTGAGCGGCGACTCAATTGTGCTCACGCGCAACTCTCCCCGCGACTGGATCGCGGCGATACGATTATCGGCTTTACCGAACCAGGGGATAGAGGGCCAGAGGGCCGCCGCCAGCAGCAGCGTCAGTATGCCGATGAACAGATAATTAATCTTTAATTTTTTCAATTAGTTAATTCTCTGAACCGTGCGTTGCCTCAGGATGGGAAAAAGAATAGAAAGGCCAGGAGTATTCATCAATGAGCGGCATTTTGCTTAAACTTGCGCCAGTTGGCAACTAATTACAGCCATTGGCAGCATCGTATGACAATAACGGCGGTGGATTTTATTTCGACGCAAACGGTTTCGTCGGCGGCTCAGATTCTTTATAATGACGCCCGTTTCCCCACTTGGGCACACCGAAAGCTTAGCTTAGAAGACGAGAGACTTATGATGGAAATTCTGCGTGGTTCGCCTGCACTGTCCGCATTCCGTATTAACAAACTGCTGGCACGTTTTCAGGCTGCCAACCTCCAGGTAAGCAATATTTACGCCGAGTACGTCCATTTCGCTGACCTGAACGCTCCGTTGAACGAGGATGAGCACGCGCAGCTTGCCCGTCTGCTGAAATACGGTCCCAGCCTGAGCAGCCACACCCCGGAAGGGAAACTGCTGCTGGTGACGCCGCGCCCTGGCACCATCTCCCCCTGGTCTTCCAAAGCGACAGATATCGCCCATAACTGCGGTCTGCAACAAATTGACCGTCTGGAACGCGGCGTCGCTTATTACGTTGAGGCCTCCACGCTAAGCGCTGAGCAGTGGCAGTGGGTTGCCGCTGAACTGCACGATCGAATGATGGAGACGGTGTTCTCTTCGTTAACCGATGCGGAAAAACTGTTTGCTCACCATCAGCCGGCGCCTGTTGCAAGTGTTGACCTGCTGGGTGAAGGCCGTCAGGCGCTGATTGATGCTAACCTGCGTCTCGGTCTGGCGCTGGCGGATGACGAAATTGATTACCTGCAGGACGCGTTTACCCGACTGGGGCGCAACCCGAACGACATCGAACTCTACATGTTTGCGCAGGCGAACTCTGAGCACTGCCGCCACAAGATTTTCAACGCCGACTGGATCATCGATGGCAAGCAACAGCCGAAGTCGCTGTTCAAGATGATCAAAAACACCTTTGAAACCACACCGGACCACGTGCTTTCCGCGTATAAAGATAACGCGGCGGTGATGGAAGGGTCTGAAGTGGGGCGTTACTTTGCCGACCACGCGACCGGTCGCTATGACTTCCACCAGGAGCCGGCGCACATCCTGATGAAGGTGGAAACCCATAACCACCCGACGGCGATCTCTCCGTGGCCGGGGGCGGCGACTGGTTCCGGCGGTGAAATCCGTGATGAAGGGGCAACCGGACGCGGCGCGAAGCCAAAAGCCGGTCTGGTGGGCTTCTCCGTTTCTAACCTGCGCATTCCGGGCTTTGAGCAGCCGTGGGAAGAAGACTTCGGCAAGCCAGAGCGTATTGTGACCGCGCTGGATATCATGACTGAAGGCCCGCTGGGCGGCGCGGCGTTTAACAATGAATTTGGTCGTCCTGCGCTGAACGGCTATTTCCGTACTTACGAAGAAAAAGTGAACAGCCACAATGGCGAAGAGCTGCGCGGCTATCACAAGCCGATCATGCTGGCGGGCGGGATTGGTAACATCCGTGCCGATCACGTACAGAAAGGCGAGATCGTCGTCGGGGCGAAGCTGATCGTTCTCGGCGGTCCGGCGATGAATATCGGCCTGGGCGGCGGCGCGGCTTCCTCGATGGCCTCCGGCCAGTCTGACGCGGATCTTGATTTTGCCTCGGTACAGCGTGATAACCCGGAGATGGAACGCCGCTGCCAGGAAGTGATCGACCGCTGCTGGCAGTTGGGTGACGCCAACCCGATCCTGTTTATCCACGACGTTGGCGCCGGCGGTCTGTCGAACGCGATGCCTGAACTGGTTAGCGACGGCGGACGCGGCGGTAAATTCGAACTGCGTGACATCCTCAGCGATGAGCCGGGTATGAGTCCGCTGGAGATCTGGTGTAACGAGTCCCAGGAACGTTACGTGCTGGCGGTGGCGGCGGACCAACTGCCACTGTTCGACGAGCTGTGTAAGCGCGAGCGCGCGCCGTATGCGGTAATTGGTGAGGCGACCGAAGAACAGCATCTGTCGCTAAACGATCGTCACTTCAACAACCAGCCTATCGATCTGCCGCTTGACGTACTGCTCGGCAAAACGCCGAAGATGACCCGCGACGTTCAGACGCTGAAGGCGAAAGGTGAGGCACTGGATCGTGCTGACATCACCATTGCGGATGCAGTTAAACGCGTTCTGCATCTGCCGACGGTGGCGGAAAAAACCTTCCTGGTCACCATTGGCGACCGTACTGTGACCGGGATGGTGTCTCGCGATCAGATGGTCGGTCCGTGGCAGGTGCCGGTGGCGAACTGCGCGGTGACCACCGCCAGCCTCGACAGCTACTACGGTGAAGCGATGTCGATCGGCGAACGTGCGCCAGTGGCGCTGCTCGACTTCTCCGCTTCTGCCCGTCTGGCGGTCGGGGAAGCATTGACCAATATCGCGGCAACGCAGATTGGCGATATCAAACGCATTAAGCTTTCCGCTAACTGGATGGCCGCAGCCGGTCACCCGGGCGAAGATGCCGGTTTATACGAAGCGGTGAAAGCGGTCGGTGAAGAACTCTGTCCGGCGCTGGGTCTGACGATTCCGGTGGGTAAAGACTCGATGTCGATGAAAACCCGCTGGCAGGAAGGCAACGAACAGCGCGAAATGACCTCGCCGCTGTCGCTGGTGATTTCCGCTTTTGCGCGCGTGGAAGATGTGCGTCATACCATCACCCCGCAGCTTTTTACTGAAGACAACGCGCTGCTGCTGATCGACCTGGGCCGTGGCCACAACGCGCTGGGTGCGACGGCGCTGGCGCAGGTATACCGCCAGCTTGGCGATACGCCGGCAGATGTGCGTGACGTCGCGCAACTGAAGGGCTTCTACGACGCGATGCAGGCGCTGGTGGCGCAACGTAAACTGCTCGCTTATCACGACCGTTCCGATGGCGGCCTGCTGGTGACGCTGGCGGAAATGGCCTTTACCGGCCACTGTGGGGTTCAGGCGGATATCGCCGCACTGGGCGACGATCGTCTGGCGGCGTTGTTCAACGAAGAACTTGGCGCGGTGATTCAGGTTCGCGCAGCGGATCGCGAGGCGGTGGAAGCACTGCTGGCGCAACACGGTCTGGGCGATTGCGTACATTACCTGGGTCAGGCCGTCACGGGCGATCGTTTTGTTATCGAAGCCAACGGTCAGACCGTCTTCAGCGAAAGTCGCACGACGCTTCGCATCTGGTGGGCCGAAACCACCTGGCAAATGCAGCGTCTGCGTGATAACCCGGAGTGCGCCGATCAGGAGCACGATGCGAAAACCAACGATGCCGATCCGGGCCTTAGCGCGAAGCTGACCTTTGATATTAATGACGATATCGCCGCACCGTATATTGCAACCGGTGCGCGTCCGAAAGTGGCGGTACTGCGTGAGCAAGGGGTGAACTCCCACGTCGAAATGGCTGCGGCGTTCCAGCGTGCAGGCTTTGACGCGATTGACGTGCACATGAGCGATCTGCTCGGTGGCCGCACGGGTCTGGGTAACTTCCAGGCGCTGGTGGCCTGCGGCGGCTTCTCTTACGGCGACGTACTGGGCGCGGGTGAGGGCTGGGCGAAATCAATTCTGTTCAACAACCGCGTGCGCGATGAGTTCGAAACCTTCTTCCATCGTCCACAAACGCTGGCGCTGGGTGTGTGTAACGGCTGTCAGATGATGTCGAATCTGCGTGAACTGATCCCGGGCAGTGACCTGTGGCCGCGCTTTGTGCGTAACCATTCGGATCGCTTTGAAGCCCGCTTCAGCCTGGTTGAGGTGACCCAGAGCCCGTCTCTGTTGCTGCAGGGCATGGTCGGGTCAATGATGCCTATCGCCGTCTCGCACGGAGAAGGGCGCGTTGAAGTTCGCGACGCAGCCCATCTGGCGGCGCTGGAAAGCAAAGGTCTGGTCGCACTGCGCTTTGTTGATAACTTTGGCAATGTAACGGAAACCTACCCGGCTAACCCGAACGGCTCGCCGAATGGGATTACCGCTGTCACCACGGAAAGTGGTCGTGTGACGGTGATGATGCCGCATCCGGAACGTGTGTACCGTACCGTCAGTAACTCATGGCACCCGGAAAACTGGGGTGAGGACGGTCCGTGGATGCGTATCTTCCGTAACGCCCGCAAGCAGTTGGGATAAACCTTCTGAAACAGAAAAACCCGGTGAAATAAACACCGGGTTTTTTTTACTGAACGGTATCAGTTGTTCGCGGTATCAAACCCAACGTTGATCAGAGCGGTGAGTTCATTGCTGGCAAATAGCCTTGCCCGGTAGCATTCTCCAGGAAACTCCGGATAGCCATCCAGTGAACAGATAAGATCGTAAATCGTTGCAATGAAATTCCCGCTGGCGTCGCTGATAAAGAAAGAACGCGCGTGGTTGGTATAGATAGTGTAGTTGTCATTGTGATCAAAAACCGCCCCCATGAAGTCCGTTACTTGTGGGACACGGGCTGATGCCAATGAAATAGGTTCTGCTGCTTTCGTGATGGTTCTGGCCGTTAAATCAACGGCGTAAAACAGAACACGAGCTTCCAGGGTTTGATACTGCTTTGCAGCGTCTGCTTCCGCGTCGATAGGGCGGATAACAGGCTGACCATCAGACGTTATGCAAGAGCGGTTATCAAAGACAGAAAGGACAAACTTCCCTGCGTTGTAATCTGTGAGACTGGAAAATGCGCTATTACTGGTGACTAAAACGGTATGGCCGCCGTTTTCATTATCGCCAATTCCGGTTGTACTGATATTTATAACCGATTGATCTTCAGGGAATTGTGGGTTGAAACCGCCAGTATCGATTGTCCAGAGAATCCGGCCATCTTCTGGCGATACGCCAAAAGTTATCCCGGCTGAACGGGTGTGGACAATAATAGCCTCACTGTTTTCAGAGCCTGCTGGGATCCAGGAGAGTGAGTTAAGATGCGCATCATTGGTTGGGCTATTATTCAGAATCGAGGCGTTATCGAAGGCGCGAGTGTAATTTTTGGCCCAGATCATTTTCCCCGACTGTTCATTGAATTTTAAGATCCAGGCATCCTGTCTCATTGTAGATGTCGAACGATCCGGTATATCGTTACCGATCATATAAAGGTTATTTGCCGAATCCCAGGCTAGATCGTGCGTATTTGCGTAAAGATTGCCATCACTATCGCGTAAATCATATTCAAGGATTTCATTGCCAAGAATATCAATTTTAAAGAAGCGACGGCCATACCAATGTTCGTCCTCGTCGCTACCTATGTAAAAATACCCATCGTGCGTTCTTAACATTTGGTTGCGATAAGGTTGCGCGAAATAACAGCGGAGGTCACCGTTTTGGTCATAACCATCGCAATTGGTTGTCATTAACCAACTGTTTCCCCACACACTGGCAAATTTTGCGGGATCGTTTTGCTCAATGTTAAGATGAAAAATGGTCGCTTCACGATAAATTTGATCGCGTGTGCTAACCTGGATCGTACTGTTGAAAATTTCATTCCCCGCCTGATTTTTGAAAATGACCTGAACCTGGTTGTTATAATTAGCGTAAAGGCCAATCACCGGGATTTTAATTTCTGTCGTGGTATCGTCAATCAACTCGCTTGACGTGAAAGAAAAGTCTACGCTTGTCTGACTTGTCGTCCTTTTTAACACGGTATATGAAAATGTGGCAGGTATGTCCAGTTGAAACTTGAGCCAGGCAGCAAGCTGATTGTTTGCCGGAGCGAGCACTGTTCCAGTATAAATAATTGCCATAGTATCCACCTGATTAAATAAGATTAGTGTTTGACTTCACTTACGCGCATTTCATTGACTTGCTGAGGGTCGATGACGTTGCCTTTTTTCAGGTAATCAATCACCGCATCGGAGAGGTTATATCCACCGCGGACCTGCTTATTTTTACCGTCGGTAAAAGCCATAAAACCATCACCGCCCGGCGCGAGGAAACTGTTGGTTGCCACGCGATAGGTTTGCGTATCGACAATGTTTTTGCCGTTAAGTGTAAATGCCGTCACGCGCTGGCCGACCGGTTTACGCGGGTCGTAGCGCATTTCAGCGCCTTTCGACATCTGTAATACGCCGTTGCTCAGCGACGCCCCATGCTCCATCAGATTGCGTAATGATTTACCCGTTAAATCCATCACGGTCAGTTCATTAGGGAACGGGAAGGCGCTAATAATATCGCCAAGCGTGAGGGGGCCAGGATTGAGATCGGCGCGTAAACCGCCCGAATTGGTCAGCGCAAGTTGCGCATCAGGCGCGGCGAACAGCATGGCATCGGTAAACAGGTTACCCAGCGATGAGGACTCGCCATAGGCCCGGGTCAACGCAATCGGCGTTTCACCCACTTTTTGGCTCACGGTTTCCGCGAGCTTTTTGTTCCAGCCATCAATCACCTTCTGCGTGACCGGATCGGGTTTCCATTCATCCGCATAAATTGTTTTCAGTTCAAAGCTTTTAACCGTGTGACGATGGTTTTTTGTGTTGACATCCAGCACCAGTTTACCGATATCAATGCCACCGCTGTCGGTCGAGAGGATGAGGGTATTGCCCACTTTAATTGGTTCTGGCGTGCCAACATGCGCATGGCCAGTAATGAGAAGATCGAGGCCTTTGACCTGTTTTGCGGTCTGAATATCCTTATCCAGCGCACGTCTGACGTCCGCATTGCCGATGCTGGACTGGCGCGCCGGTGTGCCTTCGTGCATTAACGCGACGGTGATATCCACTTTTCCACGCAGCTCATCCAGATAGCGCTGTAGATACTTGACTTCATCACGCGCTTCAATTCCCTGGCGCATGGCTGACGACACCGTATCGTCGAAGGCAAACACACCGTGCAAACCGATGACACCGATTTTGACGCCGTCTTTTTCCACAATAGTGTACGGTTTATTCCAGAAGGGCAGAGTGCTGTTCTTAAAAAAAACGTTACCCAATAAAATAGGGAACGTCGCCTGGCTGAACTGCAAAAGGGTATTATCCCAGCCATGGTCAAATTCATGATTCCCGACAGAGGCCGCATCCACCGACATTGTATTCATTATATCGATAATTGCTTTTCCTTTAGTCAGGCTGCTTATATATGGACCGGTAAAATAATCACCGGCATCAAAATAAAACGTCGCCTTATTTTTAGCTTTTTCCTGTTTAACCAGTGTGGAAATATTAGCAAAACCGCCAATCTCCCGTTTACCTTCAGCAATATACGGCAGTTTATACGGTTCAACGTGGGCGTGGAGATCATTGGTATAGATGACGGTAACATCCTGCGCACAGGCATATCCCGCATATCCAGCGATGAGTAACGAGGCAATCAAGCGTTTTTTCATTGTTTATCCTTAACGTATAAATGAGAGTGCTATTTTCGTTTCCGCTTGCCTGGATTTTGTGAGGCTCCTCACGACAGTAAATCTGAATAACCGCCAGAGTTATTCGACTGACAAAATCAGTTGGTCGAGTGAAATGGAAATCCAGGACAAAATACATCTCAATGTTTGTAAAAGTTGGTCGTGCCCCAATCTCGGCGTGGCGGAAGCGGCTGACTATCTTTATCCCGTTTATCGTCTGGGGTATGCGGCGCTGGAATGCCAGAAATGTGGCAGTCTGCCCCCCTTATTTAATGAGCGTGAATTTAACCACTGGTTTGCACGGTTAATAAAAAATAAACCGGACGCAACCGGAACAGAATGCCCGCACTGCTCTGCCAGCGACGTGATTCGCTATGGGCGAACGCAGGCAGGTCATAGTCGATTCCAGTGTCGTCTTTGTCGGACGGTTTTCACTCCCCGACAGACGAAGCGCTGTTTCGAACGCACCATCGAGCCGTTTCTCTTGCGACTTCAGCAGGGTGATTACGCGGCAGAAACCACGCAATATCGACTGCTGGCGAAAGCGGTTAACTGGTGTGAGCAGCAAGCGCATCATGCTAACCGTGATGTGAAACGCGTTGCGACAAAGGTTCTGGCGTTGCCTTTCCAGGGACAGGCGGCAGAACAGCGGCTGTATGTGGTGATCAGCGCTGATGCCTGTTCTGGTCATATTCTCCAGGTCACAACTAACTACTGTGATGAGGCGGTAGGTGACTCTTTGCTTTATACCGGTTCGGCGAGTCCTGTGCCGCAAATGGCGCATGAGTGCTCGGTGGAGTCCCTTCGCTGGCAGGAAATGCAGTTCATGCAAAGATGTCAGTTTGATGAAATTCACTATGGCAGTGCGCGACTGAAAGGCAACGATCGCGGGTGTATCCTTCGCCCTGCGATCGCGATTCACGGTCATTTCCAGCGGTTGAAACGGCGGTTTCCTGCTATCACCGATCACTACCTGGCGCACGAGTGTGTGCTGCGTGGCGCAGCGATTACGGCCTGGTCAGCGGAAGTACAGCGTGGTACGACGAATCTGTGGTTTGTGCTGGAAGATGCCAACCCGCCATCCGGGACAGAGGCGGAGTACAGGCTGACAGGCAGGTGGAACATTGGGTGGTGGAACAATGTCTGGCAGCGGTGGAGTTGCGGCGGAGCGGATAAGATCGTCTGCTCATTAACCGGGCAAAAGCAGGCCGGGAACATTGCTCCGGTTTCTCTGCGCGCCAGCGATGTCTTTGTTCGCTGGCTGTATACGCACCCGTGGTCCTCGGGTCAGTCAGGATTAGGGCCGAAGGTGTTGAGCCGGCATGTCGTGTGCCTTGCGTATCTTTATAATCACTATCGTTAATTTGGTCTGTCGGGAATTCACGACAAATGCGCGCAAGGGGTGTCTCCAAAAAGAGACATATAACTTGTTGATTTTTATGGGGCTAAATCCATTTCGTTTAAGGTGTTGCTAATTGGCGACAGTTTGTATGAAAGTCGTTCACTGCATTAATCGATTAATTATCAATAAAAAACAATTAAATTCATGGTGTTAATAATTTGTTTTGAATGTTGGCATAGTTACTGCATAATAGTAACCAGTGGCTCATTCACCTTCTTATGTCAGCCCCTTCGGGACGTGCTACATAAACTTCGAATGACGCACAACAAGGTGCCTGCCGTCCAACTTCTGATAATAGCGCTGCTTTATCAACCATCGGGCGAAACGTCGAGTTAGGCACCGCCTTATTCCATAACAAAGCCGGGTTCAGCCCGGCTTTGTTGTATCTGGCGTTTCCCTCAGTTAGCATCGTTCTATTCATCTCCTGTGAGAGTAATGCCTTGAAGCGCTGGTCTGTTTTTCCCCGGTCACTACGCCAACTGGTGACGCTGGCATTCCTGCTGATCCTGTTACCGCTGCTGGTCCTCGCCTGGCAGGCGTGGCAAAGCCTGAACGCGCTTAGCGCCCAGGCGGCGCAGACTAACCGTACTACCCTTATCGATGCGCGTCGCAGTGAGGCGATGACCAATGCCGCCCTGGAGATGGAGCGTAGCTATCGTCAGTATTGCGTGCTTGACGATCCGACGCTGGCAAAGGTGTATCAGAGCCAGCGCAAACGCTACAGTGAAATGCTGGACGCCCATGCGGGTGTTCTGCCTGACGATAAGCTGTATCAGGCGTTACGTCAGGATCTGAACGACCTGGCGCAACTGCAATGCCGGAACAGTGGGCCTGAAACCGCCGCGGCCGCGCGACTGGAAGCATTTGCCAACGCCAATACCGAAATGGTGCAAGCGACGCGTACCGTGGTTTTTTCACGCGGGCAGCAGCTACAACAAGAGATTGCCGAGCGTGGACAGTTCTTCGGCTGGCAGGCGCTGGTATTGTTTCTGGTGAGTCTGGCGATGGTGCTGTTGTTCACGCGGATGATTATCGGGCCGGTAAAGGGCATTGAGCGGATGATCAATCGTCTGGGGGAAGGGCGATCTCTGGGCAGTACCGTCACCTTTACCGGACCGCGCGAACTGCGTTCCGTTGGGCAGCGGATCATCTGGTTGAGCGAGCGCCTCTCCTGGCTGGAGTCTCAACGCCATCAATTTTTGCGCCATCTCTCCCATGAGTTGAAAACCCCGCTGGCCAGCATGCGTGAAGGCACCGAACTGCTGGCGGACCAGGTAGTGGGGCCACTGACGCCGGAACAAAAAGAGGTGGTTGGCATTCTCGATGACAGTAGCCGTAACCTACAAAAATTGATTGAACAACTACTTGATTACAACCGCAAACTGGCGGATAGCGCCATTGAAATGGAAAGCGTGGAGATTGAACCGCTGGTAGATATGGTGGTTTCCGCTCATAGTCTACCGGCTCGCGCTAAAATGATGCATACCGACATTGCGCTGGCGGCCGATCGCTGCCTGGCCGAGCCGATGTTACTGATGAGCGTACTGGATAATCTTTATTCCAATGCGGTGCACTATGGGGCTGAATCCGGTAACATCCGTATTCGCAGCCGCTTACAGGGATCAACCGTGTATATCGATGTTATCAACACCGGAACTCCTATTCCTGAAGCGGAAAGAACTATGATTTTCGAACCTTTTTTCCAGGGAAGTCATCAACGGAAAGGGGCAGTGAAAGGGAGCGGACTGGGGCTAAGTATCGCCAGAGATTGTATCCGCCGTATGCAGGGTGAGCTCTATCTTGTCGATGAACAGGCGCAAGAGGTTTGCTTCCGCATAGAACTGCCGTTATCTGCAACGAAAAACGACTAAATAATGCTAAGCCTGGTGAATATGCCACACGTTTTTTCTCACATTTTCCAACGTCTATTCTCCCGCCAGTTCATCCTGGCGGGAATGCCGTGCCTTGCGCTGATGGGGTGTACGCCGCATTCAGTGAAGCACATCACCGGGGATGCGCCGCAGGATGCCCTCCCGACGTATCAACTGGCGGATTATCTGTCTGTTGAGTGTACTGATATCTGGGCATTGCAGGGGCAATCGACGGATACCAACCCTCTTTACTGGCTGCGCGCCATTGACTGCGCAGATCGCCTGCTACCGGTGCAGTCGCGCAGCGAGGCCCGCTCGCTGAGTGACGACAGCTGGCAAAACGCTTTTAAGCGCGGCATCTTGCTGGCGAATGCCAAAATTACGCCGCTGGAGCGTCGCGAAAACGTCTCGCGACTGGATGCGTTCAGCCCGCAGATCCCGGCGCAGGTGCGCCCGCTTTATCAGGTCTGGCGCGACGGACAGTCGTTACAGCTCCAGCTCGCCGAAGAACGCCAGCGTTACAGCAAACTGCAGCAAACGACCGATGGCGATCTGGATACGCTGCGTCAGCAGCATCAGCACCTTCAGGCACAGCTCGATCTCACCACGCGTAAACTGGAGAACCTGACCGATATTGAGCGCCAGCTTTCCACCCGTAAACCGGCGGGAAATTACAATCCGGATGCGACGCATGGCGGCGACAAGTCTGAGGGACAAGCCCCGGAATCATCACAAGATGAGGTGACCCCATAATGAGTCGTAAACCGGCGCATTTACTGCTCGTGGATGATGATCCAGGCCTGTTAAAACTGCTGGGCATGCGTCTGACCAGTGAAGGCTATAGCGTGGTGACCGCAGAGAGCGGGGCAGAAGGGCTGCGTGTTTTGAACCGTGAAAAAGTGGATCTGGTGATAAGCGATCTGCGGATGGATGAGATGGACGGCATGCAGCTGTTCAGCGAGATCCAGAAGGTGCAGCCGGGAATGCCGGTCATCATTCTTACCGCCCACGGTTCGATTCCGGATGCGGTCGCGGCAACGCAAAAGGGCGTGTTCAGCTTCCTGACTAAACCCGTGGATAAAGATGCGCTGTATCAGGCGATTGACGAGGCGCTTGAGCAGTCGGCACCCGCCACGGATGATAGCTGGCGTGAATCGATTGTTACCCGTAGCCCGCTGATGCTGCGTCTGCTGGAGCAGGCGCGGATGGTGGCACAGTCCGACGTCAGCGTATTGATCAATGGTCAGAGCGGTACCGGGAAAGAGATCTTCGCCCAGGCTATTCACAATGCCAGCCCGCGAAGCAGTAAACCGTTTATTGCCATCAACTGTGGGGCGCTACCGGAACAATTGCTGGAGTCGGAGTTATTCGGCCACTCGCGCGGCGCGTTTACCGGCGCGGTGAGTAACCGCGAGGGGCTGTTTCAGGCGGCGGAAGGCGGGACGCTGTTCCTGGACGAGATTGGCGACATGCCCGCGCCGCTACAGGTCAAACTGCTGCGCGTCTTGCAGGAACGCAAAGTCAGACCGCTTGGCAGCAACCGCGACATCGATATTGATGTGCGTATTATCTCGGCAACCCACCGTGACTTGCCGAAAGCCATGGCGCGCGGCGAGTTTCGTGAAGATTTATACTACCGCCTCAACGTGGTAAGTCTGAAGATCCCGGCGCTGGCGGAGCGGACCGAAGATATTCCGCTGCTGGCAAATCATCTGCTGCGCCAGTCGGCGGAGCGGCATAAGCCGTTTGTGCGGGCGTTTTCGACGGATGCAATGAAGCGGCTAATGACCGCCAGTTGGCCGGGCAACGTGCGTCAACTGGTGAACGTGATTGAACAGTGTGTGGCGCTGACCTCTTCGCCGGTTATCAGCGATGCGCTGGTGGAACAGGCGCTGGAAGGGGAAAATACCGCGCTGCCGACTTTTGTTGAAGCGCGTAACCAGTTTGAACTGAACTATCTGCGCAAGTTGCTGCAAATCACCAAAGGCAATGTGACGCATGCGGCAAGAATGGCGGGCCGTAACCGGACGGAGTTCTACAAACTCCTGTCACGCCATGAGCTGGATGCAAACGATTTCAAAGAATAACGTTGCGTAATATGTTACGTTTACCCGATTAAAAGACAGGCGACCTTTTCAAGGACTAGCATGAAAAAGATTGATGCGATTATTAAACCCTTCAAGCTCGATGATGTTCGTGAAGCGCTGGCTGAAGTCGGTATTACCGGGATGACCGTCACCGAAGTGAAAGGCTTTGGGCGTCAGAAAGGGCATACCGAGCTGTACCGCGGCGCGGAATACATGGTGGATTTTCTGCCGAAGGTGAAAATTGAAATCGTCGTACCAGACGATATCGTTGAAACCTGCGTGGATACCATTATTCGCACAGCGCAGACGGGCAAAATCGGCGATGGTAAGATCTTCGTCTTTGATGTGGCGCGCGTGGTGCGTATCCGTACCGGTGAAGAAGACGACGCGGCAATTTAAGCCGCGCCGTGCGCATGCCGGATGGTGGCGTAAACGCCTTATCCGGCCCTGCATCCTATAGGCCGGATAAGCACAGCGCCATCAGGCATGACATCATTACAAGACCTTATGCGGGCCGAAGCATTCGTAATGAATGTTTTCGTTTTTCACACCCAGCTCAACAAGCTGCTTCGCGGCAAACTGCATAAAGCCCACCGGACCGCACAGATAAAACTGCATCGCCGGATCGCTGATTGCGCCTTCCAGTTTGTTCAAATCCATCAGCCCAACGCTATCAAACGCGCCTTTCGCGCGATCGGCTTCGGTTGGCTCACGATACCAGGTGTGGGCGCTAAAGCGTGGCAGCATTTTACCCAGTTCACTCACTTCATCGGCAAACGCATGGACGTCGCCGTTTTCTGCGGCGTGGAACCAGTTGACCTGCGCGGTGTGGTTTGCTTTTGCCAGCGTATCCAGCATTGCCAGCATGGGCGTTTGACCGACGCCAGCAGAGATCAGGGAAACCGGCGTATTCGGGGTGACTGCCATAAAGAAATCGCCAGCAGGTGCGGCCAAATGCACGACATCGCCGATGTTCGCATGGTTATGCAGCCAGTTTGATACCTGACCGCCTTCTTCACGTTTCACGGCAATACGGTAGCTTTTACCATCCGCTTTACGGGTCAGAGAATACTGACGAATCTCCTGATGCGGGAAGCCTTCCGGTTTCAGCCAGACACCAAGATACTGGCCAGGCTGGTATTCGGCCACGGTGCCGCCGTCTACCGGTTCAAGTTCAAAGCTGGTAATCAGTGCGCTGCGCGGGGTTTTCGCCACGATCCGGAACGGACGCGTGCCTTCCCAGCCACCGTTTTTACGGGCGTTTTCACTGTAGATTTGCGCTTCGCGGTTGATAAAGACATTCGCCAACACGCCGTAGGCTTTGCCCCACGCATCCAGCACGTCCTGGCCTGGACTGAACATTTCGTCGAGGGTTGCCAGCAGGTGCGTACCGACAATGTTGTACTGCTCAGGTTTTATCTGAAAGCTGGTGTGCTTTTGGGCGATTTTCTCAACTGCAGGCAGCAGGGCAGGCAGATTCTCAATATTGCTGGCATAAGCGGCAATGGCATTAAACAGGGCTTCACGCTGATCGCCATTACGCTGGTTGCTCATGTTAAAAATTTCTTTGAGTTCAGGGTTATGAGCGAACATGCGATCGTAAAAATGGGCGGTCAGTTTGGGGCCGGTTTCTACCAGCAGGGGAATGGTGGCTTTTACAGTGGCGATGGTTTGGGCGTCAAGCATACGGTCTTCCTTTATGTGAATCTTTAATGATGTATGTCAAATACATCTTATAAAAAATATCCCTGCTTTGTAAATGGTTCTTTGACGCTTGACGTGTTAAACGTTACAACGTGAAAAATCTGCATCACAAACCTGAAAAGAAATCCGTTGAAATTCGTAAGGTCTTCATTCCGCAAAGCCTTGTGTCCTGTGAAGGTAATCGTTTGCGTAAATTCCTTTGTCAAGACCTGTTATCACAGAATGATTCAGTTATACTGTTGCCCGTTGTCCAACAGGACCGCCTTTTAAGGCCAAAAATTCTATCGTTAGCTGAGTCAGGAGATGCGGATGTTAAAGCGTGAAATGAACATTGCCGATTATGATGCCGAACTGTGGCAGGCTATGGAGCAGGAAAAAGTACGTCAGGAAGAGCACATCGAACTGATCGCCTCCGAAAACTACACCAGTCCGCGTGTCATGCAGGCGCAGGGCTCTCAGCTGACTAACAAATACGCTGAAGGATATCCGGGCAAGCGCTACTACGGCGGCTGCGAATACGTCGATATCGTTGAGCAACTGGCGATTGATCGCGCCAAAGAACTGTTTGGCGCAGACTACGCTAACGTACAGCCGCACTCCGGCTCTCAGGCTAACTTCGCGGTCTACACCGCGCTGCTGCAACCCGGTGATACCGTTCTGGGTATGAACCTGGCGCAAGGCGGCCACCTGACTCACGGCTCTCCGGTGAACTTCTCTGGCAAACTGTACAACATCGTACCTTACGGTATCGATGAGTCCGGTAAAATTGACTACGAAGAGATGGCGCAACTGGCGCAGACGCACAAACCGAAAATGATCATCGGTGGCTTCTCAGCTTATTCCGGCGTGGTTGACTGGGCAAAAATGCGTGAAATCGCTGACAGCATCGGTGCGTACCTGTTCGTTGATATGGCCCACGTTGCGGGTCTGATTGCCGCAGGCGTTTACCCGAACCCGGTTCCGCATGCACACGTTGTGACCACCACCACCCACAAAACCCTGGCGGGTCCGCGCGGCGGCCTGATCCTGGCGAAAGGCGGTGATGAAGAGCTGTACAAAAAACTGAACTCTGCCGTTTTCCCAAGCGCGCAGGGCGGCCCGTTGATGCACGTGATTGCCGGTAAAGCGGTTGCACTGAAAGAAGCGATGGAGCCAGAGTTCAAAGTCTACCAGCAGCAGGTTGCGAAAAACGCCAAAGCGATGGTGGAAGTGTTCCTGAACCGTGGCTACAAAGTGGTGTCCGGCGGTACTGAAAACCACCTGTTCTTGCTGGATCTGGTGGACAAAAACCTGACCGGTAAAGAAGCTGACGCCGCACTGGGTCGTGCCAATATCACCGTGAACAAAAACAGCGTGCCGAACGATCCGAAGAGCCCGTTCGTCACTTCCGGTATCCGTATCGGTTCTCCGGCCATTACGCGTCGCGGCTTTAAAGAAGCGGAAGCGAAAGAGCTGGCGGGCTGGATGTGTGATGTGCTGGACAACATCAATGATGAAGCGGTAATCGAGCGCATCAAAGGGAAAGTTCTGGATATCTGCGCACGCTTCCCGGTTTACGCATAATTCCGTTTTGCTGCAAGCAAAAGGCCGCCGATGCGGCCTTTTTCCTTTTTAGCGCCGGTCAATGGAAATCGCGCCCGGCCCTGTCAGCGCCAGTAGCAGGAAACCGCCTGCGATACTGACATTCTTATAGAAGTTAATCATATTCGGTCCCACCGCATCACCGGTCATATTCCAGAAGTGATGACCGATCACGGCGGTACCCAGCGTATAGAAAACGAAAATAACCGCCAGTGGACGCGTGAAAAAGCCCAGCACAATCAGTATCGCTGCCGGAACCTCCATAACAACGGCAATGATCGCAGCAAGCATCGGCGCAGGGGTACCGAGAGACGTCATATATTGTACGGTACCGTCGAACCCTGTCAGTTTAGGAAAGCCAAAAATAATAAACAGAATTGCCAGCGCAATACGGGCAATCAATAAAAACAGATGGCGTGATTCTCCAAAATCAAAATAACGTAACGTGTTCATAGCAGGCTCATTAGCATGAGTAATGTACTTTAAAACTACTACACAACCCCGAGCCTCGCCATTCGCGCCATAAGCTTATATTTCGTTCAGTTGCGACTCCACGTACAGATAGCCAATGCCCATCAGTTGCTGGGCGCGGGTCAGCGTGCCAACGCTAATTTGCGTCGCTTTCGCCCGCGGGTTATCGCCGTGATCGAAAGGGTTAAACCCCGTCTGTTGCCGTAGCGTATTGAGCCAGGATTCACCAAAGGCGCAACTGCGTCCGTACAGCCAGATCTGGTTGATATTCAGGATATTAAGAAAGTTATACAGGCTTAAACCAATCGCGCTGGCGGCATGTTCCACCCATGCCTGAATGCGTACATCACCCTTGCGCCAGGCGTCGATCAGTAAATCCGTGGTCAGCGTTTCCGGATCCCTTCCCGGCACTGGCTGCGCCTTCATCCAGACTCTGGCCTGCTTTTTCAGCGCGCTCAGGGAGGCGACGGTTTCCAGACAGCCGTAACGACCGCAGTCGCAGGCGATCCCGTCGGGGTTAACAATGGTATGCCCAATCTGACCGCTGCCGTACAGGCTACCGCGCCAGATATTGTCGTGAATGACGAACGATGAGCCAATGCCGTAATCGACGTTAATCACGCAGAAGTCCTCGTTGGCCGCCGGGTTTTGCCACTTTTCCGCCAGTGCCAGCATCACGCAGTCGTTGTCGAGGCGGACCTGTATACCGAGTCGTTCCTCCAGCAGATACTTGATTTCCACCGGCGTTTTCCACGGCGCCTGTGGCATCGTTTTCGATGCACCGGTGATCGGATCCACCTGACCGTGGACGCCCAGCGCGAGGTTGATCGTGGTGTCGGGATAGCGCTGACGCCAGCGCCGCCAGTGGTTGGCTATTGCGGCAAGCAGCGCGTCAGGCGTCGCGGCGTTAATCACCTCATGCTGCCAGTCGCCAACCGCCACCAGACGCGCATCGGCCAGCTGGCTGGTCAGACTGGTCGGGGTGACGTTCATGCACAGCGTCCACGCGCCCTGTACCGGCAGATGAAAACTCCCGCTGCTGAGCCCGCGCTGGCTCAGCGTTTCACGGGAGTGGCACAGCCGCCCTTCGTCCAGCAATTCTTCAAGAATGTTACTCACCGCCGGAATCGACAGGCCGGTGAGCTGCGCCAGCTGCGATTTACTGAGCTGCTTTTCGCGCCACAAATGCGACAGGAAGATCTGTTTATTCGCCTGTCTGACACGGGCGTTATTGAATCCCGAACGCTGCATACACTTAACTCCCTTAACTATATTGCGTGAGCATTGCGCATTTTACCGCCAGTTAACTGCCACACAATAGCCACAAGATGACATTTTACTTTTGTTTATTGAGTGGAGGCAGCATGTACGGTTCAGTTAAGGTCTGGCAGGAAACCCTCTCACTACCGACCTGGACAGTGGGTGAGGAAGATCCGAACCCGATGTTTCTGGAAAAACGGGTTTATCAGGGCTCCTCAGGTGCGGTTTACCCCTACGGTGTGATCGACACCCTGACCGGCAAGCGCGAGATGCGCGATTACCAGGCCGTGTGGATGGAAAACGATTTTATCCGCGTCATGCTGCTGCCCGAACTGGGGGGGCGTATTCACCGTGCGTATGACAAAGTGCAGCAGCGCGATTTTGTCTATTACAACGAAGTGGTGAAGCCTGCGCTGGTTGGCCTGCTGGGGCCGTGGATCTCCGGCGGTATCGAATTTAACTGGCCGCAGCACCATCGCCCCACCACTTTTATGCCGGTAGATTTTACACAGCGGGCAGGGGA
This sequence comes from Citrobacter sp. CtB7.12, assembly GCF_001297795.1. Lineage (NCBI taxonomy): Bacteria > Pseudomonadati > Pseudomonadota > Gammaproteobacteria > Enterobacterales > Enterobacteriaceae > Citrobacter > Citrobacter sp. CtB7.12. The sequence goes on from NZ_LIFT01000006.1 coordinate 51,460, forward strand.
ACACGGCGAACAAACCGTCTGGATGGGTGAAGTGGAGCCGATGCGCGGTCTGCAGGTGATGACTGGATTCACCCTCTACCCGGATCGCGCGTTGATAGAAATCACCGGTAAAGTCTTCAACGGCAACGCCACGCCACGTCATTTTTTATGGTGGGCGAACCCGGCGGTGAAGGGCGGCGACGATCATCAAAGCGTGTTCCCGCCTGATGTCACGGCGGTGTTCGATCACGGCAAGCGCGATGTCTCCGCTTTTCCGATCGCCACGGGCACCTATTACAAAGTTGACTACTCGGCAGGGGTGGATATCTCCCGCTATAAGAATGTGCCGGTGCCGACTTCGTACATGGCGGAAAAATCGGACTATGATTTTGTCGGTGCCTGGCATCACGGTGAGCGCGGCGGGTTGCTCCATGTTGCCGATCATCACATCTCGCCGGGGAAAAAGCAGTGGAGCTGGGGCTACGGGGATTTTGGCGTGGCCTGGGATCGTAACCTGACCGATGAGAATGGCCCGTACATCGAATTAATGACCGGGGTGTTTACCGACAACCAGCCGGATTTCACCTGGCTTGCACCTTATGAAGAGAAGGTATTCGTCCAGAACTTCCTGCCATACAGTGAATTAGGAATGGTGCAAAACGCCAGTATCGACCTGGCGTTGCGACTGGTGCGTGATGAAAGCCAGCTGTCCGTTGGTGTCTATGCGGTTGCGCCATTGCAGGATGTGCAAGTGACGCTCAGTGCAGACGGCGCGCCTTTCTTCGAAACCACGCTGACGCTGGCACCGGGGAAAAGCTGGCTAACGACGCTTGTCGATTCGGGCTATGCGCGGATCACCATGACGGTCACCCGTCACGACGGTCAGACATTGCTGCAATACGAAGAGCATATTGCTGACGATTTGCCGCTGCCCTCGGCGGCAACGGCCCCGGCACAGCCGGAGGCATTATCTAACACTGATGAACTTTACTTTATCGGTCAGCATCTGGAGCAGTACAACCACGCCAGTCGTTACGCCGGGGATTACTATCGCCGGGCGCTGGAAATAGATCCGCTGGATTACCGCAACAACGTTGCACTGGGGACGCTGGCATTGAACCAGGCTGACTGGGCGCAAGCTGAACGCTGCGCGAAAGCGGCATTAGCGCGGGCGCATCACCTGAACAAAAACCCGCGCGATGGCGAAGCCAGTATGCTGTTAGCCGCTGCGCGGGAGCGCCAGGGCGATTGCCAGCAGGCCTGGGATCATTACTACAAGGCGAGCTGGAGCGGAAACTGTCGCGACGCGGCCTTCTGGGCACTGGCCCGGCTTGCGATGGCGCGTGGCGATCATGCAGATGCACTGGCAAAAGTAACGCAGAGTTTGCGCTTTAACGGCAGCAACAATCTGGCGATGGGACTGAAAGCGCTGGTACTGGCAGAACTGGGGCGCACGTCTGAGGCGCTGAAGTACATCGAGCAGCAGCGTAATGACTATCCGCTTAGCTACGTGCTGCACTATGCCCGCTGGGCGATATGCCGGGATGAACCGTCGAAAACGGCGCTTATCACCATTACCGGTCGCCGAGGTACTAACGCCTGCGAACTGGCAGGATGGCTACTCTCTTTCGGTCAAAAAGCTGCAGCCCGCGAACTGCTGGAACTGCTGGACAGTCAGGAAACGCTGCCGTTGCTGTGGCGGGCGTCGCTGAGCGACCATCCGCAGCCGTTCATCGCCCAGGCGCGTGCTTGCCTGCCTAACCGGGTACGTTTCCCGAATACCCTCGACGAAGTACAGATGCTGCAAACGCTGGAGCATAGTGCTTACGCCCGCTATCTGTTGGGCTGCTTCTGGTACAGCAAACGCCGCTACGAAGAGGCGCTTACCTGCTGGCAATTTACCCTGCAACAGGAGCCTGAATTTGCGCCTGTGCACCGTCTGCTGGGGATTTATGCGTGGAACAAACAGCACGATGCCGCCAGGGCACACCAGTATTTGTCACAGGCCGTGGCGCTGGAACCTGATAACGCCCGCTTCCTGTTTGAACTGGATTACCTCAATAAACTCCTGGCGACGCCTGCTGAACAGCGTCTGCAACAGCTGGAATCGCGTAAGGCGGTGGTGTTCCTGCGTGACGATTTAATCGTGGAGTTGCTCAGCCTGTGGAACGGACTGGGCCACTACGATGATGCCGCGAAGGTGCTTAGCGAGCGCGTATTCCACCCCTGGGAAGGGGGCGAAGGGAAAGCGACCGGGCAGTACCTGCTGAACCAGATGCACCGGGCGCTGGCGGCGATTGGCAAAGAGGAATTCTCCGACGCAGTCAGTCTGCTACAACAGGCGCTGATCTATCCGCATAACCTGGGGGAAGGGCGCTTACCCGGACAAACCGATAACGATATCTGGTATCTGTTGGGCTATTGCGCTCAGCGTCAGGGATATCATGACGAAGCGCATCGTTACTTTGCCCGCGCCACCCGTGGTGGAAGCACGCTGGATGCCGGACGCTACTACAACGATCAGCCCGTGGACTATCTCTTCTGGCAGGGCATGGCGCTGAAACAGTTGGGTGAACGTGACGATGCAGAGCAGCTTTTCCACAGCTTCCTGCAATGGGTGACATCACAACGCGACCACGTGCCGGAGGTGGATTTCTTCGCCGTCTCATTACCGGATCTGGTGGTGCTCGATACGCCGGCGGAGGCAAAGCACCAGCAGCACTGCCTGTTTATTACCGCGTTGGGGCATCTGGGGCTTGGGGATTTATCCGCCTGCCAGCAGGCGCTTGACGTACTTCTGCAACAGAACCCGGCGCATGACAAAGCTCTGCTTGTGCGCCATGTCATCAGACTGGAGTTATTGCACTAACCCTGAACCGGTGGCGGTAACGCCACCGGAAACCTACTGTTCCCTGCGTTTCCCTGAAAGAGGAATCATAATGAATAACGCGCAGACACATTTGAAAATCGGCTACGTCTGGACTATCTGTCTGGTCGCAGCCTGTGGTGGTTTGCTGTTTGGCTACGACTGGGTGGTGATTGGTGGGGCAAAGCCTTTTTATGAAGCGTACTTCTCGATAACCGATCCGGCGCAGTCGGGCTGGGCGATGAGCTCCGCGCTGGTGGGCTGTATTTTTGGCGCGTTGATTTCGGGCTGGTGCGCCGATAAATTTGGCCGAAAAATGCCGCTCATCCTCTCTGCTATTCTGTTCAGCGCCTCGGCATGGGGAACCGCCGTTGCCAGCAACTTCGACATGTTCGTGATTTACCGCATCGTTGGCGGCGTCGGGATTGGCCTGGCGTCAGCGCTCAGTCCGCTGTACATCGCTGAAGTCAGTCCGGCGGAAAAACGCGGACGTTTTGTGGCGGTGAACCAGTTGACCATTGTCATTGGCGTTCTGGCGGCGCAACTGATCAACCTGATGATCGCTGAACCCGTTGCCACAGGGGCGACACAGCAGGCGATTGTTGAGAGCTGGAACGGGCAGATGGGCTGGCGCTGGATGTTTGGCGCAGAACTGGTTCCCGCGTTGGCGTTTTTGGTGCTGATGTTTTTCGTCCCGGAATCCCCACGCTGGCTGGTGAAGGCGGGTAAACCGGAGCGTGCGCGTGCCATGCTGCTACGCATTGGCTCTGCGGAGTACGCCGGACAGACGCTAAAAGAGATCGAACACACGCTGCTCAAAGATAATCACAGAGTCGCATGGTCAACGCTGCTGCAACCGCAGATCAAACCGATCGTGATCATCGGCATGGTGCTGGCGGTCTTCCAGCAGTGGTGTGGGATCAACGTGATCTTTAACTACGCGCAGGAGATTTTCGCCTCTGCCGGTTTCGACATCAACGGTACGCTGAAATCGATCGTTGCTACCGGCATTATCAACCTGGTCTTTACCCTCGCCGCACTGCCGCTGGTGGACAAAATTGGCCGGCGCAAGCTGATGCTGTTCGGCGCATCCGGCCTGACGGTGATTTATGTGTTGATTGCCGGTGCCTACGGGATGGGGATTATGGGCTGGCCGGTGCTGGTTCTGGTGCTGGCGGCCATTGCCATTTATGCCCTGACGCTGGCACCGGTCACCTGGGTGCTGCTGTCTGAAATCTTTCCTAACCGCGTGCGCGGGCTGGCGATGTCGCTGGGTACGCTGGCGCTGTGGATTGCCTGTTTCCTGTTGACCTATACCTTCCCGCTGCTCAATGCCGGGCTGGGTGCCGCCGGGAGTTTCCTGCTCTACGGCGTGATTTGCGCAATGGGATATGTGTATGTGCTGCGTAATGTACCGGAAACCAAAGGCGTAACGCTGGAAGCGCTGGAAGAACAACTGGCGGCGAGACATTTGAAAGCCAGTCCGTCGGCACAGCCAAAAAGCGTGCGCTGATGACCACGCCGCTGACGCTGCATAACGCGCATCTGCGGATGCGCGTGGATCCTCAGGGCGGCGCGCTGTTGTCGCTGTTTTCGTTACAACATCAACAACCGGTTCTACGCGAAAGCGAGGGAAAAACCGCCGGTGATGGCGGGCTGTTTCCGATGCTGCCGGTTGCCAATCGCGTGGCCGGTAACCGCTTCAGCCAGCGCGGAACCGAGGTGCAATTGCCGTTATATGAGGTCGACGACGCGTTTTTCCTGCACGGTGACGGCTGGCTTAAACGCTGGGAAGTGACGGCGGCGACCGATGATAGCTGTTCGCTGCGTCTGCGCAGTCAACTGGCATGTGGCTATGATTATCAGGCGGAACTGCAGTATGTGCTTGACGCGTCAGTATTCAGGGCGTCGCTGACGATCGCTCATCTGGGCAAGCGCCCCATGCTGTACGGCTGCGGTTTCCACCCGTTTTTTGTCTTTGATGCGCGAAGCACCGTGCAGTTTTCTGCCAGCGGTTACTGGCCGGAAGGCGAGCACCATTTGCCGCTGGCCTGGCAGAGTGAACTGCCGACGGAGGCTGATTTTACCAGGGCGCAGTATGGCGCGGATCGCTGGTTAAATGTGGGGTATTCCGGCTGGAGTGGGCAGGCGATCGTTCAACGTAATGTGATGCGCGTCACGATTTCTGCGCAAACTCCCTGGCTTATGCTATTCAGAATGCCGGGTGAGTCATTTCTTTGTCTGGAACCGCAGACGCATCCGGTGAATGCCCACCACATGCCGGGGCAGCCGGGATTACGGATGTTAGGCTCTGGAGAACAGTGCCGTTTCGCGATGGAGATTCGCGTTGATTAGCGGCAAAACGTTGTTATGTTGCTGTTAATGTTCACTTGCGCCAGCCTGCGTTTATCGCCAGACTATCGCCTCCACACGGGAGGGGATCATGTCTTTGCACTCCACGCGCTGGCTGGCGCTCGGTTACTTCACCTATTTTTTTAGCTACGGGATTTTTCTTCCCTTCTGGAGCGTCTGGCTTAAAGGGCTTGGCCTCACGCCGGAGACGATCGGCCTCTTATTGGGCGCTGGTCTGGTCGCCCGTTTTCTTGGCAGTTTGATCATTGCCCCGCGGGTCAGCGATCCATCACGGCTGATCTCCGCGTTACGCATTCTGGCGCTACTGACGCTGATCTTTGCGCTGGCCTTCTGGGCCGGAACCCATGTCGCCTGGCTGATGGTGGTGATGGTCGGCTTTAACCTCTTCTTCTCGCCGCTGGTGCCGCTCACGGACGCGCTGGCGAATACCTGGCAAAAGCAGATCACCATGGATTATGGACGGGTGCGTCTGTGGGGATCGGTCGCGTTTGTGATTGGTTCGGCGCTAACCGGCAAACTGGTCAGCCTGTTTGATTACCGGGCGATTCTGGCGCTGCTTACGCTGGGTGTCGCCTCAATGTTGCTGGGAATGCTGATTCGCCCCAGCGTGTTGCCCAAAGGGGAAAACCGTCACCAGGAGAGCGCTGGCTGGCCCGCCTGGCGTTCGCTGGTCACACAAAGCTGGCGCTTTCTGGCCTGCGTCTGTCTGTTGCAGGGGGCGCATGCCGCCTACTACGGTTTTAGCGCTATTTACTGGCAGGGGGCGGGGTATTCCGCGTCGGCGGTCGGCTATCTCTGGTCGCTCGGCGTGGTGGCAGAAGTGATTATCTTCGCCCTGAGCAATAAGCTGTTCCGCCGCTTTAGCGCCCGCGATCTGTTACTGCTCTCCGCTATCTGCGGTGTGATTCGCTGGGGACTGATGGGCTGGACGACGGCGCTGCCGTGGCTGATTGTGGTGCAGATCCTCCATTGTGGCACCTTTACCGTCTGCCACCTGGCGGCGATGCGTTATATTGCGGCGCGTCAGGGAAGCGAAGTCATTCGTCTGCAGGCGGTCTATTCTGCTGTGGCGATGGGCGGCAGCATTGCCATCATGACCGTGTTTGCTGGCTTCCTGTACCAGAATCTGGGCAACGGCGTCTTCTGGGTGATGGCGCTGGTGGCGTTGCCGGCTATGGTACTGCGGCCAAAAGTGGCCGCTTCAGCCTGATTCCAGCATCTTGCGGATCTGCTGCTGCTGATGTGGCGTTAGCGCCTGATCCGCATGAATCAACGGGGGTGAAAAGAGCGGCAGCAGCGTGGCGTAAGGGGTAACAATCAGCGCCACGCCGCGCGGTGAGCCTTCCTGCTGGAAAGTTCGCATCGGCAATGGCTTGATGTTCAGCGGCAGTAGCGTCAGTTCACGCAGTTGTTGTTCTATCTGCTGCTCCAGTTGCGGATTATCACCGGTCAGTAAGACGACCTGTTTCTCATGCAGGTCATTATCCTGCATCAGCCATGCGCCAAAAATCACCGCCACCAGTCCCGTCTCTTCTTCAGAAAACTCAACGGCATACTCTTCTTCAAACCCGCGTAACGCATCGCGGGTGGTACGCATCAGACGCGGATAGAGGCGGGCGAACTCTTCCGGCAAGGTGTTATCGATGCCAATCGAAAACAGGCAGCGGTTCAGCGCCTGGGACAGATGGATATAGAGCTGATCGTTTAGCCCCTGCTCGTCGTTAAAACGCACCGCGCCCATTTCGCGAAAACGCAGGATCAGGCGGGCGATCGCCAGACGCAACCGCCGGTTCTGCTGATGGTTATCGCGAATCGGGTCCGGGATGCGGACCATCGAAAACAGCAGTGCCATAAACAGCGATTCCGTTAATGGCGCATCCTGCCGGACACGACGCTGCCAGTGACGGCCAATCTCCTGCGCTAACGCGTATTCGGCGCAGGACTGCGCCCAGCGCTGCTGGACGGGATTGAATTCCGGCGAGATCCCCGCATGATGTTGCAACAGACAATATTGCAGATAGAGGCGCAGGAACTGGATGTCCCGGCACTCGAACGGCTTTTGCAGACGACGCGCACAAAGGTTAATCAGCGCATGCAGATTGGTATCGTCATACAGCGTGCGCAGGATCCCCCGCTGTTTTAGCTCAATTTTGAGGGCGGGGGCAAAGTGTTGATTAATGAACGCCGGACACAAACGCAGGCCGCGTCTGAGCCAGTGTAAGAGGCAGAGGCGTTGGTTAAGCGCGGTACCTTCGATCCGGTAGCACCCATTCGGACCAGTGCTAATGCTAAGTCGATGATAGCGTTGGATCTCCAGTCCCGTTTCGACAATATCCTCACGGGCAACAGTATCATCGACACCATTTAGCGCACTGAACATTTCCGCGGTGGCAATCTGCCCCGGCTGGAAAAGCGTCAGCAAAACCTGGCAACGGCGCTGGGGAGCAGAAAGTACAGATGGCGGAGCAAGCGTTGTCATCATCTGTCGGATCTCCCTTAGGTATGTTAGATAAGAATAGCTAAAGTTTTTCCATAGCCATTACGAATGAAATGTTTTGCGTCAGGAATGCAGGGAGAGGTCACAGAATTTTTCACGTGTGCAACCGCGTAAGAGAGTTTAACGCAGCGCATTATTAGGATTTTCCGCGTTTTTATCTTCAGATTGTGCAGTAAAAAGCCTCGCCAGGGGAGACGAGGCTGAAAGGTTATTAATGGATTAACGATCCTGTCGCAGGGTTAACCCGACATCCCCACCCGGATGCACGGCCAGCAGCGTTTCTCTGGTATAGCCGCTTTCACTCATCAGGCAGGCGCAGGCAGCATCAAAGATCGCAATCACCAGCATGATGGAGGTGGTCGCCAGCATGTTCAGCGGATCCGCCTCGCGCTGGACGCCGGTGGAAATCACCAGCCGGGCGGCCTTTGCAATGGCGGAATTCGCGTTTTCCGTAACGCTGATAATCGGCACGTTGCGCGCCGCAAGGCCTGGCAATAAGCGCGTGAGCTCGTCAGAGTTACCGCCGCGCGAGAGTAAAATCATCCGATCGTCAGCGCGTAAAAAACCGAGATCGCCGTGCGCGGCATCGGTGGCGTTGAGGTAGATCGCCGGGCGCTCAACGCAGGAGAGCATGTGGGCGATTTTACGCGCCGCAATGCCAGAGGTGCCGACGCCGGTGACCACGATTTTTCCCCGACATTCGCGCAATTCCGTCATTAATGCATTCCAGACCGGTTCGCTCAAATGCTGACCCAGACCGGCCAGCGCCTCACTGTAGAGGGTCCAGGTATCGGTGGCCTGTTGCCATGGGCTACTCATGCATCCCCCTGCATCAACTGACGGTACTTCATGTGATCCTGATACATCTCGTGGAACACCTGATATTTACGGTCGTAATACTGCTTAATGCGATTGGTCTGCGGGGTGACCGTTTTACCTATCCGGCTCATGGCCGACATTGCTTCCGGGAAGGTTTCGAACACGCCAGCGGCGATGGTGCCCATCATTGCGCCACCGAGCAGCATCGCTTCGCTCTCTTCCGGAAGTAGCATGGCGCAACCAGTGGCATTGGCATGTTCCTGCACAAAGATAGGGTTCTTGGTGCCGCCGCCGCTGGCCATGATAGTGTCGATGCTGTACCCACTCTGGTTCATGGTTTCAATGATGTGACGCGTACCCAACGCGATGGCCTGAATGGTTGCCAGATAGTGCAGCGCCATGTCTTCCGGCGTGCGGGAAAGCTTCAGCCCACTGATCGCCCCGGTCAGCGTCGGATTGGCGCGCGGTGAACGGTTGCCGTGGAAGTAGGGCAGGATATGAATATCACGGGTCAGGAAGGCGATATTCTCCGGCTCGCCTGCCATTTTACGCAGCAGCGCGTTCAGCACTTCATAAATGGTTTGCCCCTGCGCTTTGGCTTGCGCCAGCAGCGTATCGTAACAAGGGTGCGACTGAATAATGTGGTCGATCAGCGCGCCGGTCGCGGACTGTCCGCCTTCATTGAGCCAGTATTCCGGCAACACGGCGGAATAGTAAGGACCCCAGACGCCGCCAATAAAGCGAGGCTCTTTTGAGATCGCCATGTGCCCGGTAGAGGTTCCACCAATCAGGGCAACGCGACGGTCAAAGTCAGCGACTTCGCCAGAGACACCGCAGGCGCCAAGCGTGCCGAGGGTACCCGCATGGGCATCAATGATCGACACGCTGACGGCAGTGCCTGGAATCAACCCCATTTCACTGGCGGCGCGCTGAGTCAGTCCGTGACCAAGCGGTTCGCCCATCGTTTTCACATAGCGACCAATTTTTGCCGCATCGTGTTCCAGCAGATCTTCCAGTCCGATCTCCCGGAAGTAGCTGGCATCCCACTTGTCTTCATGGCCCATGTAGGTCCATTTGCACACCGTGGAACACAGTGAACGCGTGTCGTCGCCGGTGGCGCGCCAGGTCAGGAAGTCGGGTAAATCAAAATAGTAGCCCGCGTTGGCCCAGGTGTTAGGCATATGCTGTTTCAGCCACAGCAGTTTCGGCGTTTGCATTTCCGGGGAGATGATCCCGCCTACGTAGTCCAGCACCCGATGGTGCATCGCGTTGATGCGCTCGGCCTGGGTGATGGCGCGGTGATCCATCCACACGATGATGTTTTGCTCGCTGCGCCCGGAAGGGCTGATGGTCAGCGGTTTGCCCTCCTTATCCAGCACCACCAGCGAACAGGTGGCGTCAAATCCCAACCCTTTCACCTGAATGGGGTTGATATCGGACTGATTAATGGCATCACGAACCGCGTTGCAGACAGCCTGCCAGATGTTATCGGACGACTGCTCGACGAAATCGGCCTGCGGGCGGTAAATTTCAATCGCGCGAGTGGCCTGGCCGACCATTCTGCCGTTGAGATCAAACACCCCTGCGCGAGCGCTGCCGGTTCCTACATCCACACCAATAAAGTAACTCGCCATAATTTTTCTCCTGAAATCAGGCTCTACGATTCTGTAATGCGATAAAGAGGATGAGTACCGCGCCCCAAAGCGCCATCGTCAGATAGCTACTGATCCCCAGCAAGTTAAAGCCGCTTTCCAGCATTTGCAGCACAATCAGCGCCAGCACCAGGCCGATGATACGGCCAAATCCGCCGTCCGGATTGATGCCGCCCAGCACCGAGGCGAGAATAGTGACCAGCAGATAAGACTCACCGTATCCGGCCTTCGCCGAGTTGAATTTCGCCATCATTAAGATTGCGGCCACCCAGCCGAGCAGGGCGGAAATGACGTAGACGGAAATCTGCACCCGAACGGTATTCACGCCGCTGTAGCGGGTCGCCTGTTCGTTGGACCCCATCAGATAAAGACTACGCCCGAGCGTGGTGTGTTCCAGCAATACCCACAGCAGCACCGCAACCACGATGAACAGCAGCAGAGCCACGGGAATACCTGCGAGGGTGGCGTTGCCGAGGTACTGAATTGCTGCCGGGAAGCCAGAAATCACCGTGCCGTTAGAGAGCAAAATGTTCAGCCCGGAGATCAGCGTCATGGTGCCGAGCGTGGCGAGGATCGGTGACACGCCAACCCAGGCGATCAGCGCGCCGTTCAGTGTCCCTATCGCCACGGCGACCGCTGCACCGGCCAGCAGCGCCAGTGCGAGGAACAACGGGTTGTCCGGATGGCTGACGATGACCGCCGCCATCACCAGCGAACAGGCGTTGGCACCGGCAATAATCGACAGGTTAATGCCGCCCGTCAGCATGGTCATCCCCATTCCCAGCGCCAGCATGCCGAGGATCGGTAACTGTGAGCCGATGGACTGGAAGTTTGCGACGCTGAAAAAGCGAGTGCCCAACAGCGCTGAGAAGACGACGGTGACGACGATAATAATCACGCACTGCAGGCGGATGATGGCATCACCGGGTAATACTCTTGCGAACGCTTTCATCTCAAAGCTCCCTTGCCAGTTTGCGTTTTTCGTTCCACGCGGTGGCGCTGATGCTGACCAGGATAATGATGCCGCTGAAAACGGTGTGCCAGTACGAGGAGACGCTGAGCAGCGTCAGACCGTTTTGCAAAAAGGCCAGCAGAATCACCCCCAGCAGCGTTCCGGTCAATGTGCCCCGACCGCCGCTCATGCTGGTGCCGCCGAGCACCACCGCCGCCAGCACCGTCAGCTCAAAACCGAGCAGCGAGTTTGGCGCTACGGACTGGGTGATCTGCGCCTGCACGACGGCGGCGACGCCGGCCAGAATACCCATGTAGCCGTAGACATAGAAATGCAGTTTCAACAGATTCAGCCCGAGGCGGGAGGCGGCGTCACGGTTACCGCCCATCGCGTAAATCTGGCGACCGAGACGGGTGTAGTTCATCAGGATAGCGGTGAAGACGATCACTGCCGCCAGACACAGTAACGGCAGGGTAATACCGTAGTCATAGCCATCTGCCGCGGTGAACGAGAACCAGTTGATACCGTTCATGAACCAGTCCGGGAAGCCGTACAGCCAGGTGCCTTTGGTGGCGTAAACCAGCAGACCGTAATAGACGTTAAGCGTGGCGATGGTGATGATGATAGCGGGCACGCGCAGCCAGTAGACCAGGAAGCCGTTAATCAGCCCGAGCAATAACCCGACGGCGATGGCGATGGTCAGCGCCAGCAGAAAGTTGCCGCCGTGGGCGATCACCCAGCTTGCCATCGCGTACTGCGCTATCGCCGTCATCGCCGGGAACGAAATATCGATTCCGCCGGAGATCAGCACGACAAACAGCCCGCAGGCGAGAATACCGAGAATGGCGTAGCTGGTGGCGACGTCCGTCAGATTACCGAGTGACAGGAACTCGTCAGTGCTGACGCTCAGCCCAACGGCAAGCGCAATCACCAGCAGGCCCAGCCAGAATTCATGGTGCCCGATTAAACGGGAGAGATGAAAGTTATTCATGGATGACCTCGACCACCTCTGCAATGTCTTCTTCACGACAGCGATGCGGATTAAACTCGGCAACCAGCTTTCCGCGACGCATGACCAGTACGCGGTGGCTGTTGTAATACGCTTCCGGGATCTCATCGCAAATCATCAGCACCGCCATGCCTTGTTCCGCTAGATTGCGGGCGATCTGGTAGATCCCCTCTTTGTTGGCGATATCAACCCCCACCGTTGGGGAGTCCAGGATCAGGATATGCGGTTGGGTCGCCACCCATTTGGCGATGGCGATACGCTGGGCGTTGCCGCCGGAGAGCGTTTTGACCGGCAACTGCGGATCGGAAACTTTAATGTTCAGTTCACGGATCAGATCGGCGACCAGCGTTTTGGCTTTACCGTGATCGAGCAGGCCGCTGCGGGTATGCAGTTTGTCAAAGACCGTGACAATCGTGTTGTCGTAGATCGACTGTTCCATGATCAGCCCCTGGGTCAGGCGATCTTCTGAGACATAGCCGATCCCGTGTCTGATTGCGTCATGGTTGTTGCGCAGTTGAACCGGTTTCCCGTTAATGCGAATTTCCCCGCTGTCCGGATGCGTCATGCCAAACAGACTCAGGCAGAGCTCGGTGCGGCCTGCACCAAGCAGGCCGACAATTGACACGATCTCACCGCTGCGCAGCGACAGGTTGATGTCCTGATATTTTCCTTTGCGGCTCAGGTTGCGCAGTTCCAGCATTGGCTCCTGCTCAACCGGCGGTTTTTCCGGCAGCGGACTGTAGTGGAAGCGTTGACCGGTCATCAGGAATGCCAGTTCATGGCTGTCGAGTTCGCTGGCGGGATACGTCCCCACCAGTTTGCCGTCGCGCATTACGCTGATGCGGTCCGCCACTTCCATCACCTCATCGAGACGGTGGCTGACGAACACCACGCAAATCCCGTCGGCTTTCAGTTCGTTGACCACGCGCAGCAGGCCGTTGACCTCCTGGCGCGTCAGGGAAGCGGTGGGTTCGTCCATAATCACCAGACGCGCGTCGGCGGCAATGGCGCGACAAATCGCGACGAGCTGACGGTCGGCAATGGAGAGTTTTTCCACTTTTTTATCGGGATCGATGCTGACGCCAATCCGCTTCATTGCCGCCAGCGCCTGTTGCTTCATCGTACCGCGCCGCACCCAAATGTCGCCGCCGGGCAGGTAGCGGTTGACGGCAATATTCTCCGCCACGCTGAAGTTAGGAAAGAGGGATAAATCCTGATAGATAACCTGGATGCCGTAATGCGAAGAGAGCTGTGGTGACAACTGGTGAAACAGTTTGCCATCCAGCAGGATCTGCGCTCCTTTTTCCGGCTGATAGACTCCGGAAATCACTTTAATAATGGTGCTTTTACCGCAACCGTTCTGTCCTGCCAGACAGTGAACTTCGCCTTTTTTCAGCGTCAGATTCACATTATCCAGCGCCAGCACGCCCGGGAATTGCTTGCTGATATTCTCAAGAGTGATAAATGCGGTGGTGTCTGTCATGGACAATACCCCTGCGAGCGCCCTGACGGGCGCAGAGTGTTAAGCCTGTTGGTAGCGCCGACCAGACGGTCGGCGTTAGGTTTCCCTGGTGGTGGCTGGAGCCTTAGAAACCGAGTGATTGCGCGTTGTCTTTGGTGACTTCGAGGATCTTGTTAAAGCGGATCACTTTCTTCTCCATGTCGACATCGGCTTTCCCTAATCCTTCAATGGTCAGATCTGGCGTGACCTCTTTGCCCTGCAGCAACTGATCTGCCACGGTCACCAGCGCGTAGCCGGCATCTTTTGGATCCCACAGCATCGCTTTTTTGATGTCGCCACGCATCAGATAAGGCGCTGCCTGTGCGGGCATTGCAATCCCCACCACGGCAATTTTATCTTTCGCGCGTTTTTTCTGTACTGCCTGACCGGCACCAATCGGACCCAGCGAACCGAAGCCAATGATGCCCTTCATCTGCGGATAGGTTTTCATCAGGTCCAGCGTCGTGGAGTAGGATTTGTCGATGCTCTCAGCCACCGGCAGACGAGTGGTGACTTCAAACATCTCCGGGTATTTTTCTTTCTGGTACTTGATGGCGTAATCGGCCCAGGCGTTGTGCAACGGCACGGTCAGCGAGCCGACGTAAATGGCATAGCCGCCTTTACCGCCCATATCCTTCGCCAGCTCGTCAACGTTAGCCTGCGCGTACTTCTCGCTGTCGATCGTTTCGATATCCCACTGGCCGATTTGCTGATCTGGCGATTCGTGAGTCAGGACGACAATACCCTTATCGCGCGCTTTTTTAAGCACGGGCTCAAGCACCTTGGCGTCATTAGGTACCACAATGATCGCGTTAACGTTCTTGGCAATGAGATCTTCAATCACTTTTACCTGCTGAGCCGGATCCGGTGTGGAAGGGCCAGTCTGGTAAGCATTCACATCCAGTTTCTTCGCGGCTTCATTCACGCCGGTTTCCATGCGGTTAAACCACGGAATACCGGTGACTTTAGCAACCACAGCGATTTCATATTTTTCTGCCGCAAAGGACGGGCCGGACAACATGCATGCAGAAACCAGGGTTGCACTGAGTAATGCGAGTTTGAATTTCATAGTTGTACCTTTTGTAGGGACCGGGGCATGTCACGAACAGGAGGTTATCAACGAAGGGAAGAGGTAATGAATCTCAAGTTTCATAAATGTGATAAATGCCCATTTTTGTTAATTTATGGGTGTTTTATGGTTAAATTATAGTTAATTTCAACGATTGAAATGCTTTTTTGGTTAATTTAATTGTTAACAAGTATCGAAAAATGCTTATTTATTTTTACAATTAATTATCAAATTGGCTATTGCACACAGAAAATAACCGCAGCAGGCGTACCGCCCTCAGCGACGAAATCGCAAATCTGAGAACTGAATCGAGTCCAGAAATCAGCGCCCAACATTCCTCATTTCAATGTTATTCTCACGGACAATCCTGCCACGACGATCGTGACTCGCGTGGCCCGTCCTGTTTTTGTGGGGAGTTGATACCATTCATGATACGCGGCGCTTTGCTGGTATTACTCGCATTTTTGACGTCTACGGTGAGTGCACATCCTCACAGTTTTATTCGTCTGAAAACGGAAGTGATCGGCGATAACGGGACTTTTGTGGCGCTGAAGATGCGCTGGACAATGGATGAACTGACCTCTGCCGATCTGCTCTATGATGCGGGCGACGCTCAACCGGGTTCTGAAATCTGGAAGAAGCTGGCGGCGGAAGTGATGGCGAATGTGCTGGGACAGCATTACTTTACCGAAATGTGGCACAACGGGCAGCGCGTTAAATTTAAGAACCGCCCCACGGAATATAGCATGGAGCGTGTTGAGCATCAGGCCGTGCTCACCTTTGTGCTGCCGCTTGCCGAACCGCAACCATTGAGCGGGCAGCGTTACACCTTCTCGACCTTTGATCCCTCTTATTATGTCGATATGAGCTACGAAGAAGATAACGATGCAACGCTATCGTCGGCGTTGCGTGAGCAATGTAAAATCGCCGTGAACACACCGACCCCGAGCGAAGAATCGCTCAGCTTTGCCCAGTCGCTGGATAAAGAAGACGCGCCTCCGGAGGATATGGAACTGGGGAAACAATTTGCACAGACGGTGACGGTCTCATGTCAGTAATATCCACAACCCGCATTCGCGCACGGCGTTGGCTGTCGCTGTGGCCGCTGGCGCTGTTTTTGCTGATTGCAGCGATCGGTGGTGTCTGGCTGTGGTACGCCTGGCCGCAGGTGATGATCAAAAGTATTGTCTGGCAACGGGAGGTGAATCAGCAGATGAGCGTATTGCTGAAGGCCGTTGCCGCCAGTCCAGCCCAGGCGGGTGGGTCATTGCTGCTGTTTAGCTTTTTATATGGTGTGCTGCACGCACTGGGACCGGGGCATGGAAAGGTCGTGATCACCACCTGGCTGGCGACCCATCCTTCAAAGCTTAAGTCGAGCATCGGGCTGACGCTGGCTTCTTCGTTATTGCAGGGGCTGGTGGCGATCGGGCTGGTCGTGGTCGTGCTCAGCATCCTGCAACTGCCGGCGAGACAGTTACATCTGAGCGGTTTCTGGCTGGAGAAGGGGAGCTATGCGCTGGTGGGGATTCTGGGCGTTTTGCTCTGCTGGCGGGCGCTGAAGAAACTGCATGCGCTGCTGCGCAAACCCAGGTTTATCGCCTTCACGCCACACCATGTGCACCATGAAAACTGTGGTTGCGGGCATCAGCACATGCCGAATCCGGAGCAGATCCACCGCGATGATGACTGGCGCGCGCGGCTAATGATTATTCTGTCGATGGGGATGCGTCCCTGTTCCGGGGCGATCATGGTACTGCTGTTCAGCAAAGTCATCGGCGTCTTTGGCTGGGGAATAGTCTCGGCGCTGGCAATGGCGGCGGGAACGTCGCTGACGATTACCTCTCTGGCGCTGCTGGTGCACAGTTTTCGTACGCTGGCAGTCAGGTTGAGCAGCAATCATGCACCGGTACTATGGCGGCAGGTCGGTTGGTTAACGCTGGCGTTAGCCGGTGGCGCGATATTAGTGGTGGCAGCAGGAGTGATGTGGGTGAGTGCAGTGCCAGTGGGAAGGGGATTACGGCCGTTTTGATTTTGCCGGATGGCGTTAGCGCTTATTTGGCCTACTGTTCGTGTAGGCCCGGTAAGCGTTAGCGCCACCGGGCAGTACTGAAATTAACGCTTCAGCGCGTCGCTCAGTTCGTCACGCATATTCGCCAGCATCGCTTTTACCACGCGCGGGTTGCCCGCCACGATGTTGCCGGTCGTCATGTAGTTGTGACCACCGGTAAAGTCGCAGACCAGAGCGCCAGCTTCACGGGCGATCAGTTCACCCGCGGCGAAATCCCACGGACGCAGACCAATTTCGAAATAACCGTCAACGCGCGCAGCGGCAACATAGGCCAGATCCAGCGCAGCAGAACCGGTGCGACGGAAGTCAGCACACTCGGTAAACATTTTGCCGAGGATATTCATGTAAGAGGTGGCGTGCTGTTTGGCTTTGAACGGGAAGCCGGTCGCGATAATAGTGCCGTCCAGGTCACGCGCATTGCTGCCGCGCAGACGGTAACCATTCAGCTGTGCGCCCTGGCCGCGGGTTGCGGTGAACAGTTCATTACGCATTGGATCGTAAACCACAGCGACTTCAGTGCGGCCTTTAATACGTACGGCGATGGAAACCGCGAAGTGCGGCAGACGTTTTACGAAGTTGGTGGTGCCATCCAGTGGATCGATAACCCATTGAACATCCTGATCGGTACCTTCATGTTCACCGCTTTCTTCGGTGATGATGGTGTGCTGCGGGTAAGATTTGCGGATCGTTTCGATAATAATCGCTTCAGCGGCTTTATCGACGTTGGTCACGAAATCATTGCTGCCTTTCTGGCTGGTTTCTACTGAGTCAGGCGTTTCGTAGTGTTTGGCAATTACATTACCCGCCTTGCGCGCTGCGCGCACGGCGATGGTCAGCATCGGATGCATCGGTCTCTCTCACTGGATGTTAAAGAACGGGAAAACGGCGCAGAGTATAGCAGCGAGATCGGAATATGTCTTCGATTTATGATAATATGGCTGAATAATCTTTAGCTGAAGAAAGACAATGCTGCAAAATATTCGAATCGTGCTGGTGGAAACGTCTCACACCGGCAATATGGGCTCTGTTGCCCGCGCCATGAAAACAATGGGGTTAACCAACCTGTGGCTGGTGAACCCGCTCGTGAAACCTGATTCCCAGGCCATCGCCCTGGCGGCAGGGGCCAGTGATGTGATCGGCAATGCGCAGATCGTCGATACCCTCGATGAAGCGCTGGCCGGATGCAGCCTGGTGGTCGGGACCAGCGCGCGTTCGCGTACGCTGCCGTGGCCGATGCTTGACCCGCGCGAATGCGGTTTAAAAAGCGTAGCGGAAGCGGCAAATACCCCCGTGGCGCTGGTGTTTGGTCGTGAACGCGTTGGGCTGACCAATGACGAGCTGCAAAAATGCCATTACCATGTCGCGATTGCGGCGAACCCGGAATACAGTTCGCTGAACCTGGCAATGGCGGTACAGGTCATCGCGTATGAAGTGCGCATGGCCTGGCTGGCGACGCAGCAAAATCCTGATGCGGTCGTGCATGAAGAAGCACCGTACCCGCTGGTAGACGATCTGGAGCGGTTTTACGGTCACCTTGAGCAGACGTTGCTGTCGACGGGGTTTATCCGTGAAAACCATCCGGGACAAGTGATGAACAAGTTGCGCCGTCTGTTTACGCGTGCGCGTCCGGAGAGCCAGGAGCTGAATATTCTGCGTGGAATGCTTGCTTCTATTGAGCAGCAGAATAAAGACAAGTAAGTGCAAACCATCTGGCAAAGCAAAATGGCACTGAAGGTTAAATACCTGACTAAAACAGTCAAGTAAATAGTTGACTGATTTAGTCGGGAATGTCAGACTTGGCCCTGCTATGCAATACCCCCATTTTACAATAAAAAACCCCGGGCAGGGGCGAGTTTGAGGCTAAGTAAGACATGAGACTGACATCTAAAGGGCGTTATGCCGTGACCGCAATGTTGGACGTTGCGCTCAACTCCGAAGCGGGCCCGGTACCGTTGGCTGATATTTCTGAACGTCAGGGAATTTCCCTTTCTTATCTGGAACAGCTGTTCTCCCGTTTGCGTAAAAATGGTCTGGTGTCCAGCGTACGTGGGCCAGGCGGTGGTTATCTGCTGGGTAAAGATGCCGGCAGTATTGCAGTCGGTGAAGTGATTAGCGCTGTTGACGAGTCGGTAGATGCGACACGTTGTCAGGGCAAAGGCGGTTGTCAGGGCGGCGATAAATGCCTGACCCACGCGCTGTGGCGCGATCTGAGCGACCGTCTGACCGGTTTCCTCAACAACATTACGTTAGGTGAACTGGTGAATAACCAGGAAGTCCTGGATGTGTCTGGTCGCCAGCACAGCCACGACGCTCCACGCACAAATCGTGCACAAGACGCGATTGACGTTAAGTTACGCGCTTAATTTAACCGTCCTGTTTCGGGTTGCATCTGCGTTGGCTGCACATGTTCACCCCGCTTACTTTTGTAAGCTCTCGGGGATTCGCATGTTTACCGCCTTGCTGAAACGCGAAACAGTTAGGTTAACGATAAGAAGATTTTCGAGTCAGGCCGGAGCGTTTGCGCTCCGTTAACACGGTCGTACATCCAGCCGGTTGCCTGACTCCTTGCATTGAAGCGATGTACGGAGTTTATAGAGCAATGAAATTACCGATTTATCTCGACTACTCCGCAACCACGCCGGTGGACCCGCGTGTTGCCGAGAAAATGATGCAGTTCCTGACACTGGACGGAACCTTTGGTAACCCGGCCTCCCGTTCACACCGTTTCGGCTGGCAGGCTGAAGAGGCGGTTGATATCGCCCGTAATCAGATTGCCGATCTGGTGGGTGCCGATCCGCGTGAAATCGTCTTTACTTCCGGTGCGACTGAATCCGACAACCTGGCGATCAAAGGTGCAGCCAACTTTTATCAGAAAAAAGGCAAGCACATTATCACCAGTAAAACCGAGCACAAAGCGGTACTGGATACCTGCCGTCAGTTGGAGCGTGAAGGGTTTGAAGTGACCTACCTGGCGCCGCAGAGCAACGGGATTATCGATCTCAAAGAACTGGAAGCGGCGATGCGTGACGACACCATCCTGGTTTCCATCATGCACGTGAATAACGAAATCGGCGTGGTACAGGATATCGCGACTATCGGTGAAATGTGCCGTGCTCGCGGCATCATCTATCATGTTGACGCCACCCAGAGCGTGGGCAAACTGCCTATCGATCTGAGCCAGTTGAAAGTTGACCTGATGTCCTTCTCCGGTCACAAAATTTATGGCCCGAAAGGGATCGGCGCGCTGTACGTTCGTCGTAAACCGCGTATTCGCATTGAGGCACAGATGCACGGCGGCGGTCACGAGCGTGGCATGCGTTCCGGTACGCTGCCTGTCCACCAGATCGTCGGTATGGGCGAAGCCTATCGCATCGCGAAAGAAGAGATGGAAACCGAGATGGCGCGTCTGCGCGGTCTGCGTAACCGTCTGTGGAACGGCGTGAAAGATATGGAAGAAGTCTACCTGAACGGTGACCTTGAGCAGGGCGCACCAAATATCCTCAACGTCAGCTTTAACTACGTTGAAGGCGAGTCGCTGATCATGGCGCTGAAAGACCTCGCGGTCTCTTCCGGTTCTGCCTGTACCTCTGCGAGCCTCGAGCCTTCCTACGTGCTGCGCGCACTGGGAATGACCGACGAGCTGGCACATAGCTCTATTCGTTTCTCTTTAGGTCGTTTTACTACCGAAGAAGAGATTGATTACACCATCGAACTGGTTCGTAAATCTATCGGCCGTCTGCGTGACCTTTCTCCACTGTGGGAAATGCACAAGCAGGGCGTGGATCTGAACAGCATCGAATGGTCACATCATTAATCGGTATCGATAAGGAGAATTCATCATGGCTTACAGCGAAAAAGTAATCGATCATTACGAGAATCCACGTAACGTGGGCTCTTTTGACAACAGCGACGAGAACGTCGGTAGCGGCATGGTGGGTGCACCAGCCTGTGGCGACGTGATGAAGTTGCAGATCAAAGTTAACAATGAAGGTATCATTGAAGACGCGCGTTTCAAGACTTACGGCTGCGGTTCCGCTATCGCCTCCAGCTCCCTGGTTACCGAATGGGTGAAAGGGAAATCACTGGACGAAGCACAGGCGATCAAAAATACCGATATTGCCGATGAGCTTGAGCTGCCGCCAGTGAAAATTCACTGTTCTATTCTGGCAGAAGACGCGATCAAAGCCGCCATTGCGGACTACAAAAGCAAACGTGAAGCAAAATAAGAAGAGTTGAGGTTTTATTATGTCGATTACACTTAGCGACAGTGCAGCAGCGCGAGTAAATACCTTCCTGGCGAACCGTGGTAAAGGGTTTGGCCTGCGTCTGGGCGTGAGAACCTCCGGCTGCTCAGGTATGGCGTATGTACTGGAATTTGTTGATGAACCGGCGGCAGAAGACACCGTGTTTGAAGACAAAGGCGTTAAGGTTGTGGTCGATGGAAAAAGCCTGCAATTTCTGGACGGAACGCAGTTAGACTTCGTGAAAGAAGGTCTGAACGAAGGGTTCAAGTTCACAAACCCGAACGTGAAAGACGAGTGTGGTTGCGGCGAAAGCTTCCACGTGTAACGCGCGTCATCCGAAAACCCCGCCGTGGCCTTGCTACGTGTGGGGTTTGTTCTAACAGGCTACCCCTGAGAATGTTATGGACTACTTCACCCTCTTTGGCTTACCGGCCCGTTATCCGCTCGATATTCAGGCGCTGAGCCTTCGTTTTCAGGATCTGCAACGCCAGTATCACCCTGATAAATTTGCCAGCGGTACCCAGGCGGAACAGCTTGCTGCCGTCCAGCAATCCGCCACTATCAACCAGGCCTGGCAAACGCTGCGCCATCCCCTGATGCGCGCAGAATATCTGCTGTCGCTACACGGTTTTGATCTCAGCAACGAGCAGCACACGGTGCGCGATACCGCGTTCCTGATGGAACAACTGGAACTGCGTGAAGAACTCGATGAGATCGAACAGACGAAAGACGAGGCGCGGCTGGAACAGTTTATTCAGCGCGTGAAAAAGATGTTTGATAGCCGCCATCAGTTGATGGTGGAACAACTGGATAGCGAGACGTGGGACGCCGCGGCCGATACCGTGCGTAAACTGCGTTTTCTCGATAAACTGCGAAGCAGTGCAGAACAACTCGAAGAAAAACTGCTCGATTTTTAAACTTCGGAAGCAATTATGGCCTTATTACAAATTAGTGAGCCTGGTCTGAGCGCAGCGCCACACCAGCGTCGTCTGGCTGCGGGTATCGATCTCGGGACCACCAACTCTCTGGTCGCAACCGTGCGTAGCGGTCAGGCGGAAACGCTGGCCGATCACGACGGTCGTCATCTGCTGCCGTCCGTCGTTCACTATCAGCCGCAGGGCCACACGGTCGGCTATGATGCGCGCGCTAATGCCGCGCTGGATACCGCCAATACTATCAGTTCAGTGAAACGCATGATGGGACGTTCACTGGCGGATATTCAGACTCGCTACCCGCATCTGCCATACCGTTTCCAGGCAAGTGAAAATGGCTTGCCGATGATTGAAACGGCGGCGGGTTTGCTAAATCCGGTCCGTGTTTCAGCCGATATCCTGAAAGCGTTGGCGGCGAGAGCCTCTGAGTCACTTTCCGGCGATTTGGATGGCGTGGTGATTACCGTACCGGCGTACTTTGACGATGCACAGCGTCAGGGGACCAAAGATGCCGCACGCCTGGCGGGCCTCCATGTGCTGCGCCTGCTCAATGAACCGACCGCTGCGGCGATTGCCTACGGTCTGGATTCCGGCAAAGAGGGCGTCATTGCAGTGTATGACCTCGGTGGCGGAACGTTTGATATTTCTATTCTGCGCCTGAGTCGCGGGGTGTTCGAAGTGTTGGCGACAGGCGGGGATTCCGCGCTTGGCGGCGATGACTTCGACCACCTGCTGGCGGATTACATCCGTGAACAGGCGGGAATTGCCGATCGCAGCGATAACCGCGTGCAGCGCGAACTGCTGGATGCCGCCATCGCGGCGAAAATCGCGCTCAGCGATACCGAGTCAGTCACGATTAACGTGGCGGGCTGGCAGGGCGAGATTACCCGCGAACAGTTTAATGAACTCATTTCTGCGCTGGTTAAGCGTACGCTGCTGGCCTGTCGTCGTGCCCTGAAAGATGCCGGCGTTGAGGCGCAAGAGGTGCTGGAAGTGGTGATGGTTGGCGGTTCCACGCGCGTACCGCTGGTGCGTGAACGTGTGGGCGAATTCTTCGGTCGCCCGCCGCTGACGTCAATCGACCCGGATAAAGTGGTGGCGATTGGCGCGGCAATCCAGGCGGATATTCTGGTTGGTAATAAACCGGACAGTGAAATGCTGCTGCTCGACGTGATCCCGCTGTCGCTGGGACTGGAAACGATGGGCGGCCTGGTGGAGAAGGTGATTCCGCGTAACACTACGATTCCGGTGGCGCGCGCGCAGGACTTTACTACCTTCAAAGACGGCCAGACCGCGATGTCGATTCACGTGATGCAGGGCGAACGTGAACTGGTGCAGGACTGCCGTTCGCTGGCGCGCTTTGCCCTGCGTGGTATTCCGGCGCTCCCGGCAGGCGGCGCGCATATTCGCGTGACCTTCCAGGTGGATGCTGACGGTCTGCTGAGCGTCACTGCGATGGAAAAATCCACCGGCGTTGAGGCTTCTATTCAGGTGAAACCGTCCTACGGTCTGACCGACAGCGAAATTGCCTCAATGATTCAGGATTCGATGAGCTTTGCCGAGCAGGACGTAAAAGCCCGTATGCTGGCAGAGCAGAAAGTCGAAGCGGCGCGCGTGCTGGAGAGTTTAACCGGCGCGCTGACCGCTGATGCCGCGCTGCTAAGCGCCGCAGAACGTCAATTGATCGACGATGCCGCCGCGCACCTGAGCGAAGTGGCGCTGGGCGATGATGTTGACGCTATCGAACAAGCCATTAAAAACGTAGACAAACAAACCCAGGAATTTGCCGCTCGCCGTATGGATCAGTCGGTCCGTAGCGCGCTGAAAGGCCATTCCGTGGACGAGGTTTAATATGCCAAAGATTGTTATTTTGCCTCATCAGGATCTCTGTCCGGATGGCGCAGTTCTGGAAGCTAAGACCGGTGAAACCATTCTTGACGTTGCGCTGCGCAACGGTATCGAGATTGAGCACGCCTGCGAAAAATCCTGTGCCTGTACGACCTGCCACTGCATTGTGCGTGAAGGCTTTGACTCCCTGCCGGAAAGCACGGAAGAAGAAGATGACATGCTGGATAAAGCCTGGGGACTGGAGCCGGAGAGCCGTTTAAGCTGTCAGGCTCGCGTAACCGGGGATGATTTAGTGGTCGAAATCCCACGTTACACAATCAATCATGCTCGTGAGCATTAACAGAGGGTAGTATGGGACTGAAGTGGACCGATAGCCGCGAAATCGGTGAAGCGCTGTACGATGCGTTCCCCGATCTCGATCCAAAGACCGTTCGTTTCACCGATCTTCATCAGTGGATCTGCGATCTTGAGGAATTTGATGACGACCCTGACGCATCCAATGAAAAAATTCTGGAGGCGATTCTGCTAGTCTGGTTAGATGAAGCAGAGTAAGTCACATAACGGGCTGCCATGAGGCGGCCCGTTTGCTAATAAGGATAAATAACATGACAGAAGCCATGAAAATTACGCTTTCCACACAACCTGCTGACGCACGCTGGGGTGAAAAAGCTACATACAGTATCAATAACGATGGTATTGCCCTGCACCTTAATGGGAAAGATGACCTGGGTCTTATTCAGCGCGCGGCACGTAAAATCGACGGCCTTGGCATCAAGCATGTGCAACTGGCAGGCGAGGGCTGGAATGCAGACCGCTGCTGGTCATTCTGGCAGGGCTACAAAGGGCCGAAAGGCAGCCGAAAAGTGGAATGGCCAGAGCTGGACGACGTACAGCGTCAGGAGCTGGATAACCGTCTGACCATCATTGACTGGGTGCGTGACACCATTAACGCACCGGCGGAAGAGCTGGGTCCAGAGCAACTGGCGCAGCGTGCCGTTGACCTGCTGTGCAGCGTGGCGTGCGATCACGTCTCTTACCGTATTACCAAAGGCGAAGATCTGCGTGAGCAGAACTATATGGGGCTGCATACCGTGGGTCGCGGCTCTGAACGTCCTCCGGTCCTGCTGGCGCTCGACTACAACCCGACAGGAGATAAAGAAGCCCCGGTTTTTGCTTGCCTGGTCGGGAAAGGGATCACCTTTGATTCCGGCGGTTACAGCATCAAGCAGAGCGCCTTTATGGACTCCATGAAGTCCGACATGGGCGGTGCCGCAACGGTAACCGGCGCGCTGGCATTTGCGATCACGCGCGGTCTGAACAAACGCGTGAAGCTGTACCTGTGCTGTGCGGATAACCTGATCAGCGGTAACGCGTTCAAGCTGGGCGATATCATCCACTATCGCAACGGTAAAAACGTCGAAGTGATGAATACCGACGCGGAAGGGCGTCTGGTGCTGGCGGATGGCCTGATTGACGCCAGCGCGCAGAAGCCAGAGCTGATCATTGATGCTGCGACGCTGACCGGAGCCGCGAAAACCGCGCTGGGTAACGACTACCACGCGCTGTTCAGCTTCGATGACCAACTGGCGAACCGTCTGCTGGCAAGCGCAGCTGAAGAAAACGAGGCGTTCTGGCGTCTGCCGCTGGCGGAATTTCATCGCAACCAGTTGCCGTCTAATTTTGCCGAGTTGAACAATACCGGCAGCGCGGCGTATCCGGCAGGGGCGAGCACAGCCGCAGGATTCCTGTCGCACTTTGTGGAAAACTACCAGCAGGGTTGGCTGCATATCGACTGCTCGGCGACCTACCGCAAAGCGCCGGTTGAGCAGTGGTCTGCCGGCGCGACCGGTCTGGGTGTGCGCACTATTGCAAATCTACTGACTGCCTGAAAGGTGTTTTTGTAGGCCGGGTAAGCGAAGCGCCACCCGGCATTTTGCCTGGTAGCGACGCAGTGCGTCTTATCAGGCCTGCAACCCATAGATAATTTGTGATCTCTATGTCCGAAACAAAAAACGAATTAGAAACCCTGCTGGAGCAGGCGGCGACTGAACCCGCACACCGTCCGGCATTTTTCCGCACCCTGTTGGAATCCACTGTCTGGGTACCTGGTACTGCGGCAGACGGCGAAGCGATTGTCGAAGACAGCGCGCTCGATCTTCAGCATTGGGAAAAAGAAGATGGCACCACCGTTATCCCTTTTTTCACCTCGCTGGCAGCGTTGCAGCAGGCCGTCGAAGATGAGCAGGCGTTTGTGGTGATGCCAGTACGGACGCTGTTTGAAATGACGCTCGGCGAAACGCTGTTCCTCAACGCCAAATTGCCGACGGGTAAAGAGTTTATGCCTCGCGAAATCAGCCTGCTGATGGGGGAAGAGGGCAATCCACTGAGCACGCAGGAAGTGCTGGAAGGTGGGGAATCGCTGATTCTCTCCGAAGTGGCCGAACCACCAGCACAGATGATCGATTCGCTCACGACGCTGTTTAAGACCATCAAGCCGGTGAAGCGTGCGTTTCTCTGCTCAATTAAAGAGCGCGCGGACGCTGAGGCAAATCTGCTGATTGGTATTGAGGCCGATGGCGATATTGAGGAGATTATTCAGGCTGCGGGCAGTGTGGCAACTGATACGCTACCGGGCGATGAACCGATCGATATCTGTCAGGTGAAAAAAGGGGAGAAAGGGATCAGCCACTTTATCACCGAACACATCGCGCCGTTCTACGAACGCCGCTGGGGCGGGTTCCTGCGTGATTTCAAACAGAACCGAATTATTTAAGTGAAGGAAAGCCGCCCCGAAAGGCGGCATCCTCGTTTACCTGCCCTGGTCGCTGGTCTTTACGAGAACAGAATTACTGGGGTAACTCTGGTCTGCGTGAAGGCACAACACACCAGAAACAAGAAGCACGATACAGACGTACCGTATCTTCATTGTGCGGTCCATGCAAAGACCGCTTCACGACAGCACCACTGGCGATAATGCCGTGACAGCAAGCACTACGACATGCCTGCGCTAACGGCCAAGGGACATCCTTTTCTGAAGCCAGTGCCCGCTTGCGAGGCGGCGAAAAGGGCCGGGAAGAATGATACATCAACTTCCTAATAGTTTCCTGGCTAACTAACTTGACATTATCTTCCTTAAAAGAGAGTATTACCCCACTACGGCATGCCTGCATTGCTATGGCAACACAGCCAGCTGGAAAGGCCGCGAACCGGACCAGCACAAAAAAACCGCTCAAATGTTTGAGCGGTTTTTTTGTGGGCGAAGCTGACTAAGAAATCAGAATTTATTCAGCGTCAGCCGGTTCTACCGGTAAATCGGTACGCGATCCCCATTCACTCCACGCGCCGTCGTACAACGTGACGTCTGGCACGTCCAGCGTCGCAAGCGCCAGCACGACGACGGCTGCCGTCACGCCAGAACCACAACTGGCGATAATCGGACGATCAAAACTGACGCCGTGGCGAAAGAAGATGGCATCCAGTTCGTCGGTTGTTTTCAATTCGCCTTCCTGAACCAGTTCTGTCCACGGCACGTTTAAGGCGCCGGGTATATGACCGCGTCTGAGACCTGGACGCGGCTCGTCGACTTCAGCATTAAAACGTGCTGCCGGGCGGGCATCGACAATCTGTGCGCTTTTCTCATGGCTGGCGAGCAGGACGTCGGTGACGCGCACGACGGCTTCAGAGGTAAACGCTGCATCAAACTCACCTTCCGGGAGTTCGACGTTACCTTCCTGTAGCGGCAACTCATCACGTTGCCAGCCCGCCAGACCACCACCCAGAATGGACACGTTCTCCACGCCAAAGGTGCGCAGCATCCACCACGCGCGCGGGGCGGAGAACAGACTACCCTCGTCATACACGATCAGATGTTTATCCTGATGTACCCCCAGTTCACGCATCGCCACGGCGAAGCTTTCCGGGCGTGGCATCATATGCGGCAGAGGTGAAGTGTGGTCGGAGAGCGCTTCGATATCGAAAAACACCGCACCCGGGATATGTCCCGAGCGATACTCTTGCGCAACGTCGCGGTCTTCCTGTCCTGGCGGCGCCATGCGGGCGTCGATAATTTGAATCTGCGGATCGTCAATATGCTCGGCAAGCCAGTCGGCGGCGACAAAAAAGGCGGTAGTCATGGGGATCTCCATGTTTATCAGGTGTCCGGTAAATTGTCAGGCCTTTGCCGACAGGGGACAAGTAAAAGAGGCTGATTTGTCCGGTGATCCCACATTTCTTAATTAAATTCAGACAAGATGGGAGGGGAAAGAGACTTACACAAAGTGAAATCTCACGCATAATAACGATTCTACGTTGCTAACGGGCCATACTGGCCAGGGATGAAAAATGAAACACATACGCGTAGTCGCCTGCATGCTCATGCTGGCGCTGGCTGGGTGCGACAACAACGATAAAGCTCCGATAGCGGCAAAAAACGACGCTCCCGCCGCACAACCCGCGGCGGAAAAGAAAGCAGAAAAAGATACCGCGCAGTTGCAGAAACTGGCCCGAGAAAGCGAGGGCAAAGCGCTGACTCTGCTGGATGTCTCAGAGGTGCAGCTGGACGGCGCATCGACGCTGGTGTTGACCTTTTCCATCCCGTTAGATCCTGAACAGGATTTTGCCCGTCTCGTCCACGTGGTGGATAAAAAAAGCGGCAAAGTCGATGGCGCATGGGAACTGTCGCCGAATCTGAAAGAGCTGCGTTTACGCCACCTGGAACCGAATCGTGACCTGCTGGTGACCATTGAGCGCGATCTCAGGGCGCTGAACAACGCGACCTTCGAAATCAACTATGAGAAAAGCCTCACCACGCGTGATATTCAACCCAGCGTGGGTTTTGCCAGCCGTGGTTCACTGCTGCCGGGGAAAGTGGTGGAAGGGCTGCCCGTGATGGCGCTCAACGTGAACAACGTAGACGTTAACTTTTTCCGCGTGAAACCTGAATCGCTGGCGGCCTTTGTCAGTCAGTGGGAGTACCGGAATTCAATGTCCAACTGGGAGTCCGACAATCTGCTGAAAATGGCGGATTTGGTCTATACCGGTCGCTTTGATCTCAATCCTGCGCGTAACACCCGCGAAAAACTTCTTCTGCCGCTGAGCGAGATTAAGCCGTTGCAGCAGGCGGGTGTCTACGTCGCGGTGATGACCAAAGCCGGGCAGTACGAGTACAGCAACGCCGCAACGTTGTTCACGCTCAGCGACGTCGGCGTATCGACACATCGCTATCAGAACCGGATCGATGTGTTTACGCAAAGTCTGGAGAATGGTGCCGCGCAGCAGGGGGTAGATGTCGCTTTGCTGGATGAAAAAGGACAGACCCTGGCGAAAGCGACCAGCGATGCGAAAGGCCATGTAC
Organism: Citrobacter sp. CtB7.12; assembly: GCF_001297795.1. Classification (NCBI taxonomy): domain Bacteria; kingdom Pseudomonadati; phylum Pseudomonadota; class Gammaproteobacteria; order Enterobacterales; family Enterobacteriaceae; genus Citrobacter; species Citrobacter sp. CtB7.12. The sequence continues at coordinate 80,622 of NZ_LIFT01000006.1, forward strand.
AGCTTGAAAATCACCAGAATGCCGCGCTGTTGCTGGCGCGTAAAGAGGGGCAAACCACGCTGCTGGATCTGAAACTCCCGGCGCTGGATTTAGCAGAATTCGACATCGCGGGGGATCCCGGCTACAGCAAACAGTTCTTTATGTTTGGCCCGCGCGATCTCTACCGTCCTGGCGAGACGGTGATCCTCAACGGTCTGCTGCGTGACAGCGACGGCAAGACGCTGCCCGATCAGCCAGTGAAGCTGGAGGTCGTTAAACCGGACGGCCAGGTGATTCGTACTGTCGTCAGTCAACCGGATAACGGGTTGTATCACTTTACTTATCCGCTGGACAGCGGTGCGCCAACCGGAATGTGGCACATTCGCGCCAACACGGGCGATAACCAAAGCCAGATGTGGGATTTCCACGTTGAAGATTTCATGCCGGAGCGAATGGCGTTGAATCTCACCAGTCAGGAAACGCCTTTGTCGCCGTCTGATAAGGTGACGTTCTCGGTGGCGGGCTACTACCTCTACGGCGCCCCGGCGAATGGCAATGCGCTGCAAGGGCAGCTGTACCTGCGCCCACTGCGTGATGCCGTGCCGTCACTGCCCGGCTTCCAGTTTGGCAATATTGCCGAGGAGAACCTGTCGCGCAGTCTCGATGAAGTCCAACTGACGCTGGATGAAACCGGGCGTGGTGACATCAGCACCAATAGCGAGTGGCGTGAGACCCACTCACCGTTGCAGGTGATATTGCAGGCCAGCCTGCTGGAGTCCGGTGGTCGTCCAGTTACGCGTCGCGCTGAGCAGGCGATCTGGCCGGCTGACACATTACCGGGTATCCGCCCGCAATTTGCCGTTAAAGCGGTGTATGACTACCGCACCGATACTACGGTGAATCAGCCGATTGTTGATGAAGACAGCAACGCCGCTTTTGACATTGTCTATGTCGATGCCCAGGGAGAGAAGAAAGCGGTCTCCGGGTTACAGGTGCGTTTGATTCGTGAGCGTCGCGACTACTACTGGGACTGGCTGGAAAGCGAAGGCTGGCAGTCGCGCTTTGATCAAAAAGATCTGGTGGAAGGTGAGCAGACGCTGGATCTGAAAGCCGATGAAACCGGCAAAGTGACATTCCCGGTCGAATGGGGTGCCTACCGACTGGAAGTGAAAGCGCCAAACGATGCGATCAGTAGCGTCCGTTTCTGGGCAGGTTACAGTTGGCAGGATAACAGTGATGGCAGCGGGGCGGCTCGGCCGGATCGCGTGACATTGAAGCTGGACAAACCGGCCTATCGTCCGGGCGACACCATGAAGCTGCATATTGCAGCACCGGCGGCGGGGAAAGGCTATGCGATGGTAGAATCCAGTGAAGGTCCGCTGTGGTGGCAGGAAATTGATGTCCCGGCGCAGGGGCTGGATCTCTCCATTCCGGTCGATAAATCGTGGAATCGCCACGATCTCTACCTGAGCACGCTGGTGGTGCGTCCGGGAGATAAATCTCGTTCTGCAACGCCGAAACGTGCCGTAGGCTTGCTGCATTTACCGCTGGGAGACGAAAACCGACGTCTGGAGCTGGCGCTGGAAAGCCCGGCTAAAATGCGTCCGAACCAGCCGTTGACCGTGAAGATCAAGGCCAGCAGTAAAAACGGCGAGACGCCAAAACAGGTTAACGTCCTGGTGTCGGCAGTGGATAGCGGCGTGTTGAACATTACCGATTACGTTACGCCGGATCCGTGGCAGGCCTTCTTTGGACAAAAACGCTACGGCGCGGATATTTATGACATTTATGGTCAGGTGATTGAGGGCCAGGGGCGTCTGGCCGCACTGCGCTTTGGCGGTGATGGCGATGAACTGAAGCGCGGTGGTAAACCGCCGGTCAACCATGTAAATATCGTGGCGCAGCAGGCGCAACCGGTCACGCTCAATGAGCAGGGTGAAGGTAGTGTGACGCTACCGATTGGCGATTTTAACGGCGAACTGCGCGTGATGGCGCAGGCGTGGACGGCGGATGACTTTGGCAGCAATGAAAGCAAAACTATTGTCGCCGCCCCGGTCATTGCTGAGCTGAATATGCCGCGCTTTATGGCCGGTGGCGATACCTCGCGACTGGTGCTGGACGTGACCAACCTTACCGATCGACCACAGTCACTGAACGTGACGCTGGCCGCCAGCGGACTGATCGAACTGGTCAGCGACCAGCCTGCGCAGGTCAATCTGGAGCCGGGCGTGCGCACGACCTTGTTTGTTCCTGTTCGTGCAAAAGAAGGATTTGGTGATGGTGAGCTGCAGGCGACGTTAAGTGGATTGAACGTGCCGGGAGAAGACATCGGACCGCAGCAAAAGCAGTGGAAGATTGGCGTACGTCCGGCATTCCCGGCGCAAACGGTCAATAACGGCGTGATGCTGCAACCGGGGGAAAGCTGGACCCTTCCTGAAGAAGGGGTGATGAACTTCTCGCCGGTGACGGTACAGGGCCAACTGTTGTTCAGTGGTAAACCGCCGTTAAATCTGGCGCGCTATATTCGCGAACTGAAGGCGTATCCATACGGCTGTCTGGAACAAACCACCAGTGGCCTGTTCCCGTCGCTTTATACCAATGCCGCGCAGCTAAAAGCGCTGGGCATCGCGGGTGATACCGACGAGAAGCGTCGTGCGGCAATCGAAACCGGGATTGCCCGCCTGTTACAAATGCAGCGTGATAACGGTGGTTTCGCGCTGTGGGACAAAAATGGTCCGGAAGAGTACTGGCTGACCGCCTATGCGATGGATTTCCTGGTTCGGGCGGGTGAGCAGGGCTATAGCGTTCCAGCGGCGGGGATCAATCAGGGCAATGCGCGCCTGCTGCGATACCTGCAGGATCCGGGAATGATGTCGATTCGCTACTCCAGCGATACGCAGGCAAGCAAATTTGCCGTGCAGGCTTATGCCGCGCTGGTCCTGGCGCGGCAGCAAAAAGCCCCACTTGGCGCGCTGCGCGAGATCTGGGAACGGCGCAGTCAGGCGGCATCCGGCTTACCGCTGCTGCAATTAGGTATAGCGTTGAAAACGATGGGGGACGCGAAACGGAGTGACGATGCGGTTGCGCTGGCGCTCTCCACCCCGCGTCACGATGAACGTCAGTGGCTGGCTGATTACGGTAGTCCGCTTCGCGATAACGCCCTGATGCTGGCGCTGCTGGAAGAAAATAACCTTAAGCCGGACGTCCAGAACTCGCTGCTGAACACGCTCTCTGAACAAGCGTTTAGTCAGCGCTGGCTGTCAACGCAGGAGAATAATGCGCTGTTCCTGGCAGCCCGTTCGCTGCAGGATCTACCCGGTACCTGGCAGGCGAAGACTTCTCTTGCGGAGCAACCGCTGACGGGCGATAAAGCACAAACCCGTAATCTGGATGCCGATCAACTTGCGGCGTTGCAGGTGACGAATAACGGTGCTCAACCGATGTGGTTGCGCCTGGACGTGAGCGGCTATCCACAATCGGCTCCGGCACCTGCCAGCAATGTGCTGCAGATTGAGCGTCATATTCTGGGCAGTGACGGGCAGAGCAAATCGCTGGATTCCCTGCGTAGTGGTGAACTTGTTCTGGTCTGGCTGGAAGTGAAAGCCAGTCAGGATGTACCGGATGCGTTGGTGGTGGATCTGCTGCCAGCCGGGCTGGAACTGGAAAACCAGAATCTGGCAAACGGTAGCGCCAGCTTGCAGGACAGCGGCAGCGAGGTGCAAAACCTGCTCAATCAAATGCAGCAGGCAGATATTCAGCACGTTGAGTTTCGGGATGACCGCTTTGTTGCCGCCGTGGCAGTGAATAGTGGACAGCCGGTGACGCTGGTCTATCTGGCGCGAGCGGTGACGCCGGGAACCTATCAGGTGCCGATGCCCATGGTAGAATCGATGTATGTTCCACAATGGCGGGCGACCGGTGTAGCCGGGGACATTCTGATTGTTAAGCCGTAAATGGGGCGATTAACCGGCAAACGCGGCGGTTGGCTTTGGCTGACCGCCGCGTCTGTTTTACTCGTTTGCGCCGTCTGGGTGGCAGATAAAATCTGGCCGCTGCCTTTACGTGAGGTCAATCCGGCGCGGGTGGTCGTGGCCCATGACGGAACGCCACTGTGGCGGTTTGCTGACGCGGATGGCATCTGGCGCTATCCGGTAACGCCTGAAGAGGTCTCTCCGCGTTATCTTGAGGCGCTCATTAATTACGAAGACCGCTGGTTCTGGAAACATCCGGGGGTAAACCCTCTCTCCATTCTTCGTGCCGCCTGGCAGGATCTCTCCTCCGGACGGGTGATTTCTGGCGGCAGTACGCTGACCATGCAGGTAGCGCGATTACTCGATCCACATCCCCGCACTTTTGGCGGTAAGTTTCGCCAGCTCTGGCGCGCTCTGCAGCTCGAATGGCATCTCTCAAAACGCGACATCCTGACGCTGTACCTCAATCGTGCGCCGTTTGGCGGCACGTTGCAGGGAATTGGCGCGGCCAGTTGGGCCTATCTCGGAAAACCTCCGTCACAGCTCAATTACTCTGAAGCCGCGTTACTGGCGGTATTACCACAGGCGCCGAGTCGACTGCGCCCTGATCGCTGGCCGGATCGGGCAGAAGCTGCGCGCAACAAAGTGCTTGAGCGGATGGCAATGCAGGGGATTTGGTCGCCGCACCAGGTGGAGGAATCACGTGAAGAGCCGGTCTGGCTGACGCCTCGCCAGATGCCGCAACTGGCACCGCTGTTCTCGCGGATGATGTTGGGTAAAAATCAAGGCGACAAAATTGTCACCACCCTGGATGCCGGGCTGCAACGACAGCTGGAAGAACTGGCACAAAACTGGAAGGGCAGGCTGCCAGCGCGAAGTTCGCTGGCGATGATCGTCGTCGATCACACTGACATGAGCGTGCGTGGCTGGGTCGGTTCGGTCGATCTGAATGATGCCACGCGTTTCGGTCATGTGGATATGGTCAAGGCGATTCGATCGCCCGGTTCCGTGCTTAAGCCTTTTGTCTATGGGCTGGCGCTGGATGATGGATTAATCCACCCGGCGTCTTTATTGCAGGATGTACCGCGCCGTAGTGGGGATTATCGTCCTGGTAATTTTGACAGCGGTTTTCATGGCCCTGTCAGTATGAGCGAAGCGCTGGTGCGCTCGCTGAATTTACCTGCGGTACAGGTGCTTGAGGCCTACGGTCCGAAGCGTTTTGCCGCACAATTACGTAATAGTGGACTGCCGCTGTACTTGCCTGCGGGCGCGGCTCCTAATTTGTCGCTTATTTTGGGGGGCGCAGGCTCGCGGCTTGAGGATATGGTCGCGGGGTACAGCGCTTTTGCTCGCCACGGCAAAGCGGGAAAACTGCGTTTGCAGCCGGGCGATCCCCTTGTCGAACGCAGACTGATGTCGCCCGGCGCGGCGTGGATCATCCGGCGTATTTTGGCCGATGAAGCGCAGCCGCTGCCGGATAGCGCGCTTCCCCGGGTGGCCCCGCTGGCGTGGAAAACGGGCACCAGCTATGGTTATCGCGATGCGTGGGCGATTGGCCTCAATGCTCGCTATGTCATCGGTATCTGGACGGGCAGACCGGACGGTACGCCCGTTGCCGGACAGTTCGGTTATGCCAGTGCAATCCCGCTGCTCAATCAGGTAAACAACCTGCTCTTAGCCCGTGGCGCCTCGCTGCCGGAAGATCCGCGCCCGCAGTCGGTCACCCGTGGCGTTGTGTGCTGGCCTGGCGGGCAATCTCTTCCTCCTGGTGACAGCAATTGTCGGCGTCGTCTGGCCACCTGGATGCTGGAAGACGTGCAGCCGCCCACGCTGTTGCTGCCGGAGCAGGAAGGGGTGAGCGGTATTCGTTTCCCGATCTGGCTGGATAAGGCAGGCCGACGCGTTGCCGCTGATTGTCCGCAGGCGCAAGAACAAATGCTGATTGTCTGGCCGTTGCCGCTTGAACCGTGGTTGCCCGCCGCTGAGCGTCGCCGTGCGCGCTTGCCGTTATCCTCAACGGTGTGTCCGCCGCACGGGCAGGATCCCGCATTACCACTGTTGCTGTCTGGCGTGCGTGATGGCGCAATCGTCAGACGTTTACCGGGGGCTACAGAGGCGAGCGTAACGCTTCAGAGCAGCGGCGGCACAGGAGAGCGCTGGTGGTTCCTTAATGGCGAACCGCTACAAGAACGTGGGCGCGGTGTCACGTTACGTCTGCGCGAAAAAGGTGACTATCAGCTACTGGCGATGGATGAGAGCGGGCAGGTTGCGACGGTGAGGTTTACGTTGCAGTAGACCAGGTTGACACTTTTTGTTGCTAATGCTCATCTTATTTTAAAAAAATGTTACCTTCATCCATATGCAATAGCCGGGATGCTCTTTATAATCCGCGCCAGGTAAAACACAACAGAACATCTTTCAGAGGTAATCATGGCTATTGAACGTACTTTTTCCATCATCAAGCCAAACGCGGTGGCAAAAAACGTTATTGGTAATATCTTTGCGCGCTTTGAAGCCGCAGGGTTCAAAATCGTCGGTACCAAAATGCTGCACCTGACCGTTGAACAGGCGCGCGGTTTCTATGCTGAGCATGATGGCAAACCGTTCTTTGACGGTCTGGTCGAGTTCATGACCTCTGGTCCTATCGTGGTGTCCGTGCTGGAAGGCGAAAACGCGGTACAGCGTCACCGCGATCTGCTGGGTGCAACCAACCCGGCTAACGCCCTGGCGGGTACGCTGCGTGCCGACTACGCCGACAGCTTCACTGAAAACGGGACTCACGGTTCGGATTCAGTGGAATCCGCCCAGCGCGAAATCGCCTATTTCTTCGGTGAAGGCGAAGTGTGCGCTCGCACTCGCTGATCCCTTCGGGAATAATTTTCGGTAAATGCCGCGTGCAAACGTGGCATCCTTGCGCCAGACTTTGTACAATGCAACGCCCCGGATGAGCACAGCTTACCGGGGCGTTTCTTTTCAACCTCCCATGGGCCATAACGTGTAACAACGAGGCCGGAAAAAATTATGTCTGAATTAGTTAACACTTCCGAAATCATCACCCCTGCGGTTCCTGCGAAAAATGGCAAAATCAACCTGCTGGATCTGAACCGTCAGCAGATGCGCGAATTCTTTAAAGAGATGGGTGAGAAGCCGTTTCGCGCTGACCAGGTGATGAAATGGATGTACCACTATTGCAGCGACAACTTTGATGAGATGACTGACATCAACAAAGTGCTGCGCAACAAGCTCAAAGAGGTGGCGGAAATCCGCGCACCGGAAGTGGTTGAAGAACAGCGCTCCTCCGATGGCACCATCAAATGGGCAATTGCCGTGGGTGATCAGCGCGTCGAAACGGTGTATATCCCGGAAGATGATCGCGCCACGCTGTGCGTCTCTTCGCAGGTGGGTTGTGCGCTGGAATGTAAATTCTGTTCAACCGCACAGCAGGGTTTTAACCGTAACCTGCGCGTTTCTGAAATTATAGGTCAGGTCTGGCGTGCGGCGAAAATTGTCGGCGCGGCGAAAATCACCGGTCAGCGTCCAATCACCAACGTGGTGATGATGGGGATGGGGGAACCGCTGCTCAACCTGACTAACGTTGTGCCAGCCATGGAAATCATGCTTGATGATTTCGGCTTCGGTCTGTCCAAGCGTCGCGTCACGCTGTCGACTTCCGGCGTCGTGCCTGCGCTCGACAAATTAGGTGACATGATTGACGTCGCGCTGGCGATTTCGCTGCACGCGCCGAATGACGACATTCGTGACGAAATTGTACCAATCAACAAAAAGTACAATATCGAAACCTTCCTGGGCGCGGTTCGCCGCTATCTGGAGAAATCCAATGCCAACCAGGGACGCGTCACTATTGAATACGTCATGCTGGATCACGTTAACGATGGCACAGAGCATGCGCATCAACTGGCAGAGTTGCTGAAAGACACGCCTTGTAAAATTAACCTGATCCCATGGAACCCGTTCCCGGGGGCACCTTATGGACGTAGTTCTAATAGCCGTATTGACCGTTTCTCTAAGGTGCTGATGAGCTACGGCTTTACCACCATTGTGCGTAAAACGCGCGGTGATGATATTGACGCTGCCTGCGGACAACTGGCGGGGGATGTGATTGACCGGACTAAACGTACTCTACGTAAGCGTATGCAGGGTGAGGCTATCGACGTTAAAACCGTCTGATGCACATTGCGCTACAGCCGGATTTTTGTGCTGTGGCGCAATGTAATTTGCATGAGGGCCAGGGTTGTACTTGTCCGGTCAATAATAACGGTGCGTTTTTGTCGACTTTAAGGCAGTATGTACGGCGCGACAATAGTTTAGCCCTCAGGCTTAAGCTGTTTTTGTTAAGAGTCAGCAGAGAGGTTTATACTGTTTGACTCAGGTTGACTGAACCGATTTTCGCGGTGTGGGTGGGCATTGTGACTCACCGGCGCCTGAACCCTAATTTTCACCAGCAGCTGTAGCGAATGAATACTGAAGCCACTCACGACCAACATGAAGCACAATCCACCGGCGTTCGCCTACGTAATGCCCGTGAACAACTCGGACTCAGCCAGCAGGCTGTCGCTGAGCGACTTTGCCTGAAGGTATCCACCGTACGCGACATTGAAGACGATAAGGCGCCTGCCGACCTGGCTTCAACGTTCCTGCGCGGATACATTCGCTCTTATGCACGCCTGGTCCATATTCCTGAAGAAGAACTGTTACCGGCTCTGGAGAAACAGGCTCCGGTTCGTGCGGCGAAAGTGGCACCGATGCAGAGCTTCTCATTAGGCAAGCGTCGTAGAAAGCGTGATGGCTGGTTGATGACGTTTACCTGGCTGGTGCTGTTTGTGGTGGTCGGCCTGACGGGCGCATGGTGGTGGCAAAACCACAAAGCGCAACAGGAAGAGATCTCCACGATGGCCGATCAATCCTCTGCTGAGCTGAACGCCAACAGCGAAAACACACAAAGCGTGCCGCTGGACACCAGCGCGACGGCAACTCAGGACAACACACCAGCGGCAACCGGTCCGGCGGAGATGGTGCAAACGCCTGCGCCGACGACGGCACCTGCGGTTGACCCGCAGCAGAACGCCGTAGTCGCGCCTTCTCAGGCCAACGTTGATACCGCTACAACCTCTCCTGCGACACCGGCAACGCCGGATGGCGCGGCACCGTTGCCGACCAATCAGGCGGGTGTGGAAGCCGCTGCGGATCCAAACGCGCTGGTGATGAACTTTACCGCCGATTGCTGGCTGGAAGTCAGCGATGCGACAGGTAAAAAGTTGTTCAGCGGAATGCAGCGTAAAGATGGTAATTTAAACCTGACCGGTCAGGCACCTTACAAGCTTAAAATTGGCGCGCCGGCTGCGGTGCAGATCCAGTATCAAGGAAAACCTGTCGATCTGAGCCGTTTTATCAGAACTAACCAGGTTGCGCGTCTGACCCTAAATGCCGAACAATCACCGGCGCAGTAATAGACGGGTAACGCGGGAGATTTTTCATGCATAACCAGGCTCCAATTCAACGTAGAAAATCAACGCGAATTTACGTTGGGAATGTGCCGATTGGCGATGGGGCTCCCATCGCCGTCCAGTCGATGACCAACACGCGGACCACGGACGTGGAAGCGACGGTTAATCAGATCAAAGCGCTGGAACGCGTTGGCGCTGACATTGTTCGAGTCTCCGTACCCACGATGGATGCCGCAGAAGCCTTCAAATTGATCAAGCAACAGGTTTCTGTTCCGCTGGTCGCCGACATTCACTTCGACTACCGTATTGCGCTCAAAGTGGCGGAATACGGCGTTGACTGCCTGCGTATTAATCCAGGCAACATCGGCAATGAAGAGCGTATCCGCATGGTGGTGGATTGCGCGCGCGACAAGAATATCCCGATTCGTATCGGTGTTAACGCCGGATCGCTGGAAAAAGATCTACAGGAAAAGTACGGCGAACCCACGCCGCAGGCTTTGCTGGAATCGGCAATGCGCCATGTGGATCATCTCGATCGTCTGAACTTTGATCAGTTCAAGGTCAGCGTAAAAGCGTCTGATGTTTTCCTCGCCGTTGAATCCTATCGCCTGCTGGCGAAGCAAATCGATCAACCACTGCATTTAGGGATCACCGAAGCCGGTGGTGCGCGCAGTGGTGCGGTGAAATCGGCAATCGGTCTTGGCCTGCTGCTGTCCGAAGGGATTGGCGATACGCTGCGCGTTTCGCTGGCTGCCGATCCGGTGGAAGAGATTAAGGTTGGCTTCGATATCCTGAAGTCTCTGCGCATTCGTGCTCGCGGGATAAACTTTATCGCCTGTCCGACCTGCTCGCGTCAGGAGTTTGACGTGATCGGCACGGTCAACGCCCTGGAGCAGCGTCTGGAAGACATCATTACGCCGATGGACGTTTCCATCATTGGCTGTGTCGTTAACGGACCGGGTGAAGCACTGGTTTCGACGCTGGGCGTGACGGGCGGTAACAAAAAAAGCGGCCTCTATGAAGACGGCGTGCGAAAAGATCGTCTGGATAACAGCGATATGATTGACCAGCTTGAAGCCCGTATCCGCGCCAAAGCGACGATGCTCGACGAAGCGCAGCGGATTAACGTGCAGCAGGTTGAAAAATAATAACGTGATGGGAAGCGGCGTGCTTCCCGTGTATGATTGAACCCGCATGGCTCCCGTATCGCTCGGGGAAGCGCTGAGGGTTCATTTTTATATTCAGAAAGAGAATAAACGTGGCAAAAAACATTCAAGCCATTCGCGGCATGAACGATTATCTGCCTGGCGAGACCGCCATCTGGCAGCGCATTGAAGGCACACTCAAAAACGTGCTCGGCAGCTACGGTTACAGTGAAATCCGCTTGCCGATTGTAGAGCAGACCCCGTTATTCAAACGCGCGATCGGCGAAGTGACCGACGTGGTTGAAAAAGAGATGTACACCTTTGAGGACCGCAATGGCGATAGCCTGACGCTGCGTCCGGAAGGCACGGCGGGCTGTGTACGCGCCGGCATCGAGCATGGTCTCCTGTACAATCAGGAACAGCGCCTGTGGTACATCGGGCCGATGTTCCGCCACGAGCGTCCGCAGAAAGGGCGCTATCGTCAGTTTCATCAGTTGGGTGTCGAAGCCTTTGGTCTGCAAGGGCCGGATATTGATGCCGAACTGATTATGCTTACCGCGCGCTGGTGGCGTGCGCTGGGTATCGCTGAACATGTCAATCTTGAGCTGAACTCCATCGGATCGCTGGACGCGCGTGCAAACTACCGCGATGCGCTGGTGGCATTCCTGGAGCAGCATGTTGAGAAACTGGACGAAGACTGCAAACGTCGCATGTACTCCAACCCGCTGCGCGTGCTGGATTCAAAAAATCCGGACGTACAGGCGCTGCTCAACGATGCTCCTCAGCTTGGCGACTATCTGGATGACGATTCCCGCGAACACTTTGCTGGCCTGTGCAAACTGCTGGAAGCCGCAGGGATTGCCTACACTGTCAACCAGCGTCTGGTTCGTGGCCTCGACTACTACAACCGCACCGTGTTTGAGTGGGTCACCAGCAGCCTGGGCTCACAGGGCACCGTCTGTGCGGGCGGTCGTTATGACGGACTGGTTGAGCAACTCGGCGGTCGCGCGACGCCGGGAGTGGGCTTTGCAATGGGCCTGGAACGCCTTGTTTTACTGGTTCAGGCAGTTAATCCGGAATTTAAAGCCGATTCTGTTGTCGATATATACCTGGTCGCTTCAGGTGCGGATACGCAGTCTGCGGCAATGACACTGGCTGAGCGCGTGCGTGATGAAATCCCGGGCGTGAAGCTAATGACAAACCACGGCGGCGGCAACTTTAAGAAACAGTTTGCCCGAGCTGATAAATGGGGTGCCCGCGTTGCACTGGTGCTTGGCGAGTCCGAAGTGGCTGCCGGTACTGTTGTAGTGAAGGATTTGCGCTCCGGTGAGCAAACTGAAGTTGCACAGGATAGCGTTGCAACGCATTTGCGCACGTTAATGGCTTAAGGAGAAGGACTGCGTGGAAATTTACGAGAACGAAAACGATCAGGTTGAGGCGATTAAACGCTTCTTTGCCGAGAACGGCAAAGCCCTGGCTGTTGGGGTTATTTTAGGTGTTGGTGCGCTGGTAGGCTGGCGCTACTGGAACAATCATCAGATTGAGTCCGCACGCTCTGCTTCTCTGTCATATCAAACCGTGGTGAGTTCGCTCAGCGCGGGTAAAGCGGAAGACCTGTCAGCCGCAGAGAAATTTGCTGCCGACAATAAGAACACCTACGGCGCGTTAGCGTCGATGGAACTGGCGCAGCAGTTTGTCGATCAGAATCAACTTGAGAAGGCCGCAGCCCAGCTTCAGCAGGGACTGGCCGCCACGAGTGATGAGAATCTTAACGCAGTGATCACGCTGCGTCTTGCTCGCGTTCAGATTCAACTCAAGCAGGCGGATACGGCGCTGAAAACCCTGGAGAGTGTGAAGGGTGAAGGATGGGCGGCGATTGTTGCCGATCTGCGCGGCGAAGCGCTGCTGAGCAAAGGTGATAAACAAGGTGCGCGTAGTGCGTGGGAAGCGGGCGTGAAAAGTAACGCCTCCCCGGCACTGAGCGAAATGATGCAGATGAAAATCAATAATTTGTCCATCTGAGAGGGACCCGATGCAATTGCGTAAATTACTTCTGCCAGGGCTGCTTTCCGTTACCCTGTTGAGCGGCTGTTCACTGTTTAGTGGCGAAGAAGACGTTGTTAAAATGTCCCCATTACCGGTGGTTGAAAATCAGTTTACCCCGTCTACGGCCTGGAGCACGTCTGTAGGTAATGGTATCGGCGATTTCTATTCCAACCTCCACCCGGCGTATGCCGATAACGTGGTCTACGCAGCCGATCGCGCTGGCGTGGTGAAAGCGTTAAATGCTGATGACGGCAAAGAAGTCTGGTCGGTGAACCTGGGTGAGAAAGATGGCTGGTTCTCGCGTTCGTCAGCCCAGTTGTCTGGCGGCGTAACGGTTGCAGGCGGTCACGTCTATATCGGCAGCGAAAAAGCGCAGGTTTATGCGCTGAACGCAGCGGACGGTACGGTTACGTGGCAAACCAAAGTGGCTGGCGAAGCGCTTTCCCGTCCGGTAGTCAGTGACGGCATGGTGCTGATTCATACCAGCAACGGTCAGTTGCAGGCACTGAACGAAGCCGATGGCGCCATTAAGTGGACCGTGAACCTGGATATGCCTTCGCTGTCACTGCGTGGCGAATCTGCGCCGGCAACCGCCTTTGGTGCGGCCATTGTCGGTGGCGATAACGGCCGTGTGAGCGCCGTACTGATGCAGCAAGGCCAGATGATTTGGCAGCAGCGTATTTCTCAGGCGACCGGTTCTACTGAGATTGACCGTCTGAGCGATGTGGACACCACCCCGGTAATCGTCAATGGCGTCGTTTACGCCCTGGCTTATAATGGTAACCTGACCGCGCTGGATCTGCGCAGTGGCCAGATCATGTGGAAACGTGAACTGGGCTCGGTGAATGACTTTATCGTCGACGGCAACCGTATCTATCTGGTGGATCAGAATGACCGCGTACTGGCGTTGACGACCGATGGCGGCGTTACGCTGTGGACGCAAAGCGATCTGCTGCACCGTCTGCTGACTTCCCCGGCGTTGTATAATGGCAACCTGGTGGTGGGTGACAGCGAAGGGTATCTGCACTGGCTTAACGTCGAAGATGGCCGTTTTGTGGCTCAGCAGAAAGTAGACAGCTCCGGCTTCCTGACTGAACCGGTCTCAGCCGATGGCAAGCTGCTGATCCAGGCCAAAGACGGTACCGTGTATTCCATTACACGTTAATCGTCCTGGTCGTACGCTTTAAAAAACGGCTCCTGGTGCAGGGGCCGTTTTCCTGTTTTTAACAACAGCGCAAAAATCGCGTCTGTTGTCTGATGATTTTTAAAATGAGGCTTTAAACATGGTACCTGTGGTCGCGCTTGTCGGGCGCCCTAACGTCGGAAAATCCACGTTATTTAACCGTCTAACTCGCACCCGAGATGCGCTGGTGGCGGATTTCCCGGGTCTGACTCGTGACCGTAAGTACGGTCGTGCGGAGATTGAAGGCCGTGAGTTTATCTGCATTGATACCGGCGGGATTGATGGCACCGAAGATGGCGTAGAAACCCGTATGGCGGAACAGTCGCTACTGGCAATTGAAGAGGCGGATGTGGTGCTGTTCATGGTGGATGCGCGCGCTGGCCTGATGCCTGCCGATGAAGCGATCGCCCAGCATTTACGCTCTCGTGAAAAACCGACGTTCCTGGTCGCCAACAAAACGGACGGACTCGATCCGGATCAGGCTATCGTTGATTTCTACTCGCTGGGCCTGGGTGAAATCCATCCGATCGCCGCGTCTCATGGCCGTGGCGTGCTCAGTCTGCTGGAACACGTTCTGCTGCCGTGGATGGACGATGCCGCGCCGCAGGAAGAGGTGGACGAAGACGCCGAATACTGGGCACAGTTTGAAGCTGACGAGAACGGTGAAGAAGAGCCTGAAGATGACTTCAATCCGCAGGATCTGCCGATTAAGCTGGCTATTGTCGGTCGTCCGAACGTCGGTAAGTCCACACTGACTAACCGTATCCTGGGTGAAGACCGCGTGGTCGTTTATGATATGCCGGGCACCACGCGTGACAGTATTTATATCCCGATGGAACGTGATGAGCGCGAATACGTGCTGATCGATACCGCCGGGGTACGTAAACGCGGGAAAATCACCGATGCGGTAGAAAAATTCTCCGTTATCAAGACGTTGCAGGCGATAGAGGACGCTAACGTGGTGTTGCTGGTGATTGATGCCCGCGAAGGTATCTCTGACCAGGATTTGTCGCTGCTGGGCTTTATCCTCAATAGTGGGCGCTCACTTGTTATCGTAGTGAACAAGTGGGATGGCCTGACTCAGGAAGTGAAAGAGCAAGTGAAAGAGACGCTGGACTTCCGTCTGGGCTTTATCGATTTCGCGCGTGTGCATTTTATCTCTGCGTTGCATGGCAGCGGTGTCGGCAACCTGTTTGAATCCGTCCGCGAAGCCTATGACAGCTCCACCCGTCGCGTTAGCACGGCGATGCTGACCCGAATCATGACGATGGCGGTTGAAGATCATCAGCCACCGCTGGTCCGTGGTCGTCGCGTGAAACTGAAATATGCTCATGCGGGGGGCTATAACCCGCCGATTGTGGTGATTCACGGTAACCAAGTCAAAGACCTGCCGGATTCCTATAAGCGCTACCTGATGAACTACTTCCGTAAATCGCTGGAAGTGATGGGGACGCCGATCCGTATTCAGTTTAAAGAGGGCGAGAACCCGTATGCCAACAAGCGCAATACGCTGACCCCGACTCAGATGCGCAAGCGTAAACGTCTGATTAAGCACATCAAAAAAAGCAAATAATTCATTACGCCCTCTCCCGGCGGGGAGGGCGCCATCAACAGGAATATGAGGAGAAAGTGTGGAACTCATTTGTCCCGTTTGTCAGCATCCGCTCGATCGTCATGACGATAACGCACATTGTGAAACCTGTCAGACAGACTTTAGCGTAGAAGCGCGTTGCCCGGACTGTCATCAGCCGCTCCAGGTTTTAAAAGCCTGCGGCGCAGTCGATTATTTCTGTCACAACGGTCACGGACTGATTTCGAAAAAACGCGTTGAGTTTGTGCTGTCGCAGGATTAATCGCAGATACAGGCTTCGCCCTTTTGCCAAAGATCGACCAGTGAGGCTGGCGCATCGTTTTCCGGTACCAGTACGATGATGTCGGTAACGCCTGCCTGATTATGCTGTGTCCAGATGATCTGTATGCGAAAGTAGCGCTGGTCGCCGCGACCCGGCGATCCCGTCTGTCCCGGAGGCATACCGACGGTCAGGCTCTGCCGGAGAATGTCGGCCACGCGCTGACGCTGAACAGTCGATAAGGTCGACAGCGCAATTTTGCGCTGCCGTGCCAGTTTGGGCATAAACGCGACGCCACCTTCCCGGGCCAGTTCTACCACGGCGTCATCAGTTAATTCTGGGATCTCCATTCACATCACTCCTGTGGCTTTCCAGGCCGCTTCTATCGCCTTCGCCGTTTCCGCGCCGCTGCGCTTGTCGCCGTGATAAACGGTTAAGCGGGCAAAATCAATGAAGTCTGCATCCTGTGCCAGTTGTCGATCGCAGACCGTATCATACCAGGCATAACCTGCTTTTTCCCATGCGTAGCCGCCGAGCGCGGTGGCTGCCAGATAAAACGCCCGGTTCGGGATGCCAGAGTTAAGATGAACACCGCCATTGTCTTCGCGTGTCTTAATAAAGTCCCGCATATGCGCAGGTTGTGGGTCTTTCCCAAGCAACGGGTCGTCATAGGCTGTGCCCGGTGCTGACATGGAGCGCAATCCCTTGCCATTAATGCTGTCCGCCAGCAATCCTTGCCCGATAAGCCAGTCAGCCTGATCGGCGGTTTGTTTGAGATGATACTGTTTAACCAACGCACCAAATACATCGGAAACCGATTCGTTGAGCGCCCCGGCCTGTTCAAAGTAAATCAACCCTGCTTCTGATTCGGTGATCCCGTGTGCCAGCTCATGAGCCACGACATCAATGGCAATCGTAAATCGATTAAATATCTCACCATCGCCGTCGC
This sequence comes from Citrobacter sp. CtB7.12, assembly GCF_001297795.1. NCBI lineage: Bacteria > Pseudomonadati > Pseudomonadota > Gammaproteobacteria > Enterobacterales > Enterobacteriaceae > Citrobacter > Citrobacter sp. CtB7.12. Next base: position 97,210 of record NZ_LIFT01000006.1, read on the forward strand.
CAAAGACCATCTGCTGACCGTTCCAGAACGCATTCTGGTATTCATGCCCGTAATGCACGGTCCCGGTGAGAATTAAGCCTTTGTTATCCAGCGAGTCGCGGCGCCAGTTTTTCCAGAAAAAGTCATGCGTGACACCGAGGTAATCATAGGCTTCGTCCACTGCAACATCCCCGTTTGAGGGATGGCCTTCATAGCGCACCTGCGTGCCGGGTAATTCCTGCCTGTTTTTCGCATCGTAGATATCACGTTCAAGTTGACCGGGTTGATTCACATGCGGCGCCGCTGGTTTTCCGGGCATGTGCGCCATCAGGGTTTGTACGTGAGTCAGCGTCTGGCGTGCGCACTGTTGCTGCATCGCCGAACCGCTTTCAATAATGCGTCGCAGGATATAGGGCGGGATCACACTGTAAGCATGGGACATAAGGCTCTCCTGAGTCTGGCAATGCCGAAAAAGTAAGCATGTTAAGTGTAAATCATAGAAGCAAACCTGCAGGAAAGTCGGACAAATCAGCGCTGCTGAAAGTGGCGCAACTGACTATCAGGGTTTACGTTTTTAACGACGCATAAGGTGAGGGGAACAATGAATAAACATGTCGCGCTGGGGATGACGGGTTTCTCACTGATTGCTGTGACTTACGGAATGGCGCGATTTTCATGGGGAATCATGCTGCCTGATATCCGTCAGGCGATTCCCTTCACGCCAGAAGTTGCCGGGATAATTGCGGCCTGCAGCTATGTTGCCTACTGTTTATCCGTTTTTTTGGCCTCCTTTCTGACGGATCGCTTTGGTCCACGACTCCCGGCCGTTCTGGCGGGGATCACCGCAGCAATTGGATTAGTTATCCTGGCGTTGGCGTATTCCCCCCTTATTCTGGCGACTGGTCTTTTTATCGCCGGGCTCAGCTCCGGGCTAGCCTCACCGTCCCTTGCCGCAGCGGTGAGTAAGCGAATCTCAGCGGAACGGCAAACCCAGGTAAATACCCTTATCAACGCTGGAACGAGTGGGGGGATCATCCTGTCGGTTCTGGTGTTACGGGTTATGTCGGGCAACTGGCGCATGGCATGCATCGTCTTTGCAGTCATGGCGCTATTTTGCCTGTTTGCAGTACTGCGTACGTTGCCAAGGGAACGTGCGGAACAACTCCGATCGCCGCCGCGCTGGCGCGTTGTCCTTGCGAAATCGGGGATGTTTCGCCTGCTGGTGATAGCCTTTGTTAGCGGTGTCGCCAGCGCGGCATGGTGGAGTTTTGGCCCCGAATTGCTGCAGCGCCATACCGGGCTGGACAGTGCCATCACCCATATGCTGTGGCTGGTCAGCGGTGGTGCAGGAATTGCCGCTGTATTTACCGGAAGTGCGGCAAAGCGTATCGGTATGCGCGGGGTTTACTGTTGCTCGCTGGTGTTTATGGCGGTTTCGCTAGTGTCCCTGGCGCTAAGCCACGGTTTCGCCTGGTGGTTGTTTCCGGTCGCGGCGCTAAACGGGGCGGGATATGTCATTTTATCCGGTGTGCTGTTGGTGCGGGGCGCCGCGCTGGCGGAGCCTTCACCGGCGGCGGGCGTCAGTCTGGCTTTCCTGATGCTGGCCGTTGGGCAAATTGTTGGCTCAGTGGCATTTGGTCAGCTTTATGGCGCGATTGGCGCGGCGGGGGCACTGGTTGTTTTTTCTGGGCTGTCGGGGGCATTGCTGTTCATTTCACCTGAAGACGAACGCTAGCCTGATGTCAGGCTTTTTTTCGCGCGCGTTTTTTCACCGGCGTTATGCTTTTGACTTCACTTTCTACCCAGCCGTCTTCCAGCCGGGTCGTCATCACATCACCGGCTTTCACTTGTGTCACTTTTTTCAGCACTTTGCCGTCGGTGGCCGTAGAGACGCTGTAACCACGCGCCAGGGTCGAGAGTGGGCTGACCGCTTCCAGGTGGGTAACTGCGTTGCCAAAGCGTTCCCGCGTGGCGCTCAGACGGGAACGCACATTCTCCGCCAGACGATATTCCAGTTGCTGAATGCGGGTTTGCGCACGATGAATGCGTGGCTGCGGATTTTGCTGGTTCAGGCGTTGCAGCAGACGGGATTGCCGCTGGCTGGTGCGCTTCAACTGGCCGTCGATGGCCACGTTCATACGCTGATTCAACCTCTCCAGTGCCGTCTGCTGACGAGCGAGACGCAACTGCGGATGTTGCTGTTGCAGGCGATGATAAATCTGAGTGAATCGACGACTGCGGTTCGCCAGAAAGTAATCCATCGCCATGCCGAGACGCTGCTGTGCAGACAGGATCTGACGCAGCAACTCCTGCTGATTGCGGCTGACCATTTCAGCGGCGGCCGAAGGCGTCGGCGCACGCAGGTCGGCAATAAAATCGGCAATGGTGACGTCCGTTTCATGGCCGACGGCGCTGACTACCGGAATCGCGCTGGCAAAAATAGCCCGTGCGACACGCTCGTCGTTAAAACTCCATAAATCTTCCAGCGAACCGCCGCCGCGACCGACGATCAGGACATCACACTCCTGGCGCGCATTCGCCAGTTCGATTGCACGGACAATCTGCCCCGGTGCGTCGTCACCCTGGACGGCGGTCGGATAGATGATAACCGGTAAAGAGGGATCGCGACGTTTCAGAACATGGAGAATATCGTGCAGTGCGGCCCCGGTTTTCGAGGTAATCACCCCCACGCAGTGGGCGGGAGAGGGAAGTGACTGCTTATGCTGCTGATCAAAAAGCCCTTCAGCCTGCAGTTTAGCTTTTAACTGTTCATACTTTTGCTGGAGCAGACCTTCACCGGCAGGCTGCATGCTTTCGACGATAATCTGATAGTCGCCGCGCGGCTCGTACAGGGTGATATTGGCGCGAACCAAAACCTGCTGGCCGTGCTGGGGGCGAAAGGTCACCCGACGATTGCTGTTGCGGAACATGGCACAGCGAACCTGTGCCGTGTCATCTTTTAGCGTGAAGTACCAGTGCCCCGATGACGGCTGTGAGAAATTGGAAATCTCGCCGCTGATCCAGACCTGTCCCATTTCCTGTTCTAACAGCAGACGAACCGTCTGATTAAGGCGGCTAACAGTAAAAATTGCGGAGGTCTGAGAGGATAACATGTGAGCGGGATCAAATTCTAAATCAGCAGGTTATTCAATCGATAGTAACCCGCCTGAGCAGGAGCGCAAGCATTATTTGCAAAAAAGTGTGGATGCAACCGATTACGCTCTGTATAATGCCACGGCAATATTTATCCACCCCCAGGTTAGAGATATTGCCCATGCTACGTATTGCTAAAGAAGCTTTGACGTTTGACGACGTCCTCCTCGTTCCCGCTCATTCCACCGTTCTGCCGAATACTGCTGACCTCAGCACGCAGTTGACGAAAACGATTCGTCTGAACATTCCTATGCTCTCCGCAGCGATGGATACCGTGACTGAAGCGCGCCTCGCGATTGCACTGGCACAGGAAGGTGGCATTGGTTTTATCCACAAAAACATGTCGATTGAGCGTCAGGCAGAAGAAGTCCGCCGCGTGAAAAAACATGAATCTGGCGTAGTAACTGACCCGCAAACCGTTCTGCCGACGACTACCCTGCGTGAAGTGAAAGAACTGACTGAACGCAATGGCTTTGCAGGTTATCCTGTCGTGACCGAAGACAATGAGCTGGTTGGGATCATCACCGGTCGTGACGTGCGTTTTGTCACCGATTTGAGCCAACCGGTCAGCGTTTACATGACGCCGAAAGAGCGTCTGGTCACCGTTCGCGAAGGCGAAGCGCGTGACGTCGTGCTGGCAAAAATGCACGAGAAACGCGTTGAGAAAGCGCTGGTTGTTGATGACAGTTTCCATCTGCTCGGCATGATCACCGTAAAAGATTTCCAGAAAGCTGAACGTAAGCCGAACTCCTGTAAAGATGAGCATGGCCGTCTGCGCGTTGGCGCTGCGGTTGGCGCAGGCGCTGGCAACGAAGAGCGTGTTGATGCGCTGGTCGCGGCAGGTGTTGACGTGCTGCTGATTGATTCTTCTCACGGCCATTCTGAAGGTGTTTTACAGCGCATTCGTGAAACCCGTGCGAAATACCCGGATCTGCAAATCATTGGCGGTAACGTGGCGACCGGCGCGGGGGCTCGTGCCCTGGCGGAAGCGGGCGTGAGCGCGGTGAAAGTGGGTATTGGCCCTGGTTCCATCTGTACCACTCGTATCGTGACTGGCGTGGGTGTTCCGCAGATCACCGCAGTGTCTGATGCTGTTGAAGCGCTGGAAGGGATGGGGATTCCCGTTATCGCTGACGGCGGTATCCGTTTCTCTGGCGATATCGCCAAAGCTATCGCGGCTGGCGCAAGCGCGGTGATGGTGGGTTCCATGCTGGCGGGCACGGAAGAATCCCCGGGTGAAATCGAACTTTACCAGGGCCGTTCCTACAAATCCTACCGCGGTATGGGCTCTCTGGGCGCAATGTCCAAAGGTTCTTCTGACCGTTACTTCCAGAGCGATAACGCCGCAGACAAACTGGTGCCGGAAGGTATCGAAGGCCGCGTTGCCTATAAAGGCCGCCTGAAAGAGATTATTCACCAGCAGATGGGCGGCCTGCGCTCCTGTATGGGGCTGACCGGCTGTGGTACTATCGACGAATTGCGTACTAAAGCGGAATTCGTACGTATCAGTGGTGCGGGTATTCAGGAAAGCCACGTTCACGACGTGACCATCACCAAAGAGTCCCCGAACTACCGTATGGGCTCCTGATAAGTTTCCGCGCCCGGTTTTAACCGGGCGTTTTGTTATTGTTTCACTTGCCTCGGAATTAGCGTCAATGACAGACAATATTCACAAGCATCGCATTCTCATCCTTGATTTCGGATCGCAGTACACACAGCTGGTTGCACGTCGCGTACGTGAACTGGGTGTTTACTGTGAACTGTGGGCGTGGGATGTAACTGAAGCACAGATTCGCGAGTTTAATCCTAGCGGTATCATTCTTTCCGGTGGCCCGGAAAGCACCACGGAAGACAACAGCCCACGTGCACCGCAATACGTTTTCGAAGCCGGCGTTCCGGTCTTCGGCGTGTGCTACGGCATGCAGACGATGGCGATGCAGTTGGGCGGTCATGTTGAAGGGTCGACTGAGCGTGAATTCGGCTACGCGCAGGTTGAAGTTGTAACCGACAGCGCGCTGGTTCGCGGTATCGAAGACTCCCTGACCGCTGACGGCAAACCGCTGTTGGATGTGTGGATGAGCCACGGCGATAAAGTGACGGCAATTCCGTCCGACTTCGTCACCGTTGCCAGCACCGAAAGCTGCCCGTTTGCCATTATGGCGAACGAAGAAAAACGCTTCTACGGCGTTCAGTTCCACCCGGAAGTGACCCATACCCGTCAGGGGATGCGTATGCTGGAGCGTTTTGTCCGCGATATCTGCCAGTGTGAAGCGTTGTGGACGCCGGCAAAAATCATCGACGACGCCGTTGAGCGTATCCGCCAGCAGGTTGGCGATGACAAAGTGATCCTCGGCCTTTCCGGTGGCGTGGACTCTTCCGTCACGGCGATGCTGCTGCACCGTGCGATCGGTAAAAACCTGACCTGTGTCTTCGTCGATAATGGTCTGCTGCGTCTGAATGAAGCCGGGCAGGTGATGGATATGTTCGGTGATCACTTTGGTCTGAACATTGTTCATGTTCCGGCTGAAGATCGTTTCCTGACCGCGCTGAAAGGCGAGAACGATCCGGAAGCGAAACGTAAGATCATTGGCCGCGTTTTTGTTGAAGTCTTCGACGAAGAAGCGCTGAAGCTGGAAGATGTGAAATGGCTGGCGCAGGGCACCATCTATCCTGACGTTATCGAATCTGCCGCTTCTGCGACCGGTAAAGCGCATGTCATCAAATCTCACCATAACGTAGGTGGTCTGCCTAAAGAGATGAAGATGGGTCTGGTTGAGCCGCTGAAAGAGCTGTTCAAAGACGAAGTGCGTAAAATTGGTCTGGAACTGGGCCTGCCGTACGATATGCTCTACCGTCACCCGTTCCCGGGACCAGGTCTGGGCGTGCGCGTGCTGGGTGAAGTGAAGAAAGAATATTGCGACCTGCTGCGTCGTGCGGACGCTATCTTCATTGAAGAACTGCACAAAGCCGACCTGTACAACAAAGTGAGTCAGGCGTTCACCGTGTTCCTGCCGGTTCGCTCTGTTGGCGTGATGGGCGATGGCCGTAAATACGACTGGGTGGTTTCTCTGCGTGCGGTTGAAACCATCGACTTCATGACCGCGCATTGGGCACACCTGCCGTATGACTTCCTGGGCCGTGTGTCTAACCGCATCATCAACGAAGTGAACGGCATTTCCCGCGTCGTGTATGACATCAGCGGTAAGCCGCCAGCCACGATCGAGTGGGAATAAGCCGATAACCCTTCCTGAGTTTTCATGAACTGGTAAAACTGCAATCAACCCTCTGTTTTTACAGAGGGTTTTTATTTATGTACATTCATGAATTTTCTATGTGGCGCACAGTTCCTGACGGTAAATTTGACGTAATCGTCGAAAAAGTAGACAGTCCTCTTTAGTCAATACGTACAGTAATTAGTCAATTCTGACGGTATTTCCGGAGGGCGTATGCTTACCGATATCCAGCTTAAAAGACTTAAACCGCAGGAAAAAATCTACAAAGTTACCGATCGTGATGGGCTCTATGTGGCCGTATCGCCCACTGGAACTCGCTCATTTCGTTACGATTATCGGATTAATGGCCGTCGTGAAACCCTGACCATTGGACAGTATGGCGCTGACGGTATTTCACTGGCTGAAGCGCGTGAACAACTCATTGCCGCCAAAAAGCTGATCAAGTCAGGCGTGTCGCCTGCTGTGAAGAAACGTGACGGTAAAAATCAGATCAGAAATGCGGAAACTTTCGCAAATTTTACCGTCAGCTATATGAAGCGTGCCTCTCTTGCAGACAGCACGAGATCGATGAAGCAGGCCGTCATTGACCGGGACATCATTCCTTTTCTGGGTAACAAGCAAATGGCGGAGATTACGCCATCAATGGTTCGAACCCTGTGCGATCGCATCGTGGATCGTGGCGGTAATGCCACGGCGGTACAGGCGCGTGAGATTATCAGTAGCGTTTATACATACGCGAAAAACCGGGGGCATGACTTTAAGAATCCCGCTCAGGATATCAAGGCCACTTCGATAGCCACATTTCTTCCTCGTGACAGAACCCTTTCTCTGCCGGAAATTTCTATCTTCTTTAATACGCTGGATACCGTTGCTGGCATGCCCACGCTCAAACTGGCCCTGAAGCTGATTTTTCTTACGCTGGTGCGTAAGAGTGAATTTACTCAGGCGACCTGGAATGAAGTGAATTTCAATACTAATGAATGGACCATACCCAAAGGCCGTATGAAAGGGGGGCGGCCTCATGTCGTCTATCTTTCCCGTCAGGCTTGCGATCTGCTGGTGGCGCTGCAAATGTGTGCTGGAGGAAGTCCTTACTTACTTGCCGGGCGCTATAGCATCAACAAACCGTTGTCTAATGCAGCTCTCAACGGGGTTATTACCACGACGGTAAAAGTTGCACAGTCGCAGGGGAAGTCGCTCGAGCATTTTACCGTCCATGACATGCGACGAACCGCCAGCACTTTATTGCACGAGGCAGGGTATCCATCAGACTGGATAGAGAAATGCCTCGCGCATGAGCAAAAAGGGGTGAGGGCAATTTACAACAAAGCGAAATATGCACAGCAGCGTGCTTACATGTTGCAGCAGTGGGCGGATATGGTTGATGGCTGGATCGCCGGAACGTTGGTGAGGCTTACACCGTTTTCGCCGAGTAAGTATGAGGAGTGGGTTAAGATAGTAGGATAGGTATTCTGTTGGGACAACCATTTGAGGCTCTTTATCGATAACGAGAAATTCACATACTCAGCTAGGTTAGAATCCGTCGAAAAGAAGATAATATTCGAAATGTTAAAGTTTTAGGCTAGAGTGGGGGCATATATAGAGCCCCCAGCTAGTATTATTATTCAATACTTTGGTTGATTATAGGGATGAACAAACGTTCAAATATGCCATCATTTTCCTTCGTATCCTTTTTATCCATATAGTTGTTGAAGTTATTTTGTGAATAACCCCATTTGGATATTTTGTTACTTATATCATTTATTGTTTTTTTATTGAAGCTTATATAGCCAACCGGGAATGATATGCTTCGAGTGTCATCAATAGGAGAATGATAAAGGCATGCTACCATTACATTTGGAATTAGCAATACCTCTCCTTTTTCACCAGCATACAGATTAGTGCAACCTAGTAACTTAGCATCTAAACGACCATATAACTTATTCAATTCATATGCTTCTTGCTTACTTTTACAGGACATTACCAGAACAGATTCGGAAGTATGTAGTTTCTTATCAAATAAAAATTTTATTTTGGATAAGAAGTTTGAAAGTGCGCTGCTTTTTCCCCAGCTGATATTTTGTGTGCTTGTGAACCAAATTAATCCAGAGTTTTTAAAATTCTCAATTTTTTCATATCTCTCTTTTATTTTGTCAAGTATATAATCTGAGTTGAAATCGGTATAGAAATTTCCAATTATTAATACAGTGTCATTACCAATATTTGCACTTTGATTATTGTAGTTATTAACTAATAGATCATATTCTAATGTCTGAGAACTATCGTTCCAATAATTCGATAATATGGGGTCATTAGTTGCGTTTGCGTACTCAATAAATGAACTTCCTGATTTTTTTTGTAGCGCGTTCGTTACCATTTTATCCATGGTGGTAAATAAGGTTTTGGAGTTATCCCATTCATCAATTAAGTTTGACTCATAACCCATTTTTAAAACACTTGGTTCATTTATTTCTATATAATACTCTACCTCAACAGGAATTAATAAATCATATTTACTTGAAACTTGGTTTATTTTATAAAGTTCTTGTCTGTCAGAAAATATATCTTCCTGCTTTACTATTTCTCTGAATTGTTGAAAATGAGAATCAAAAGAACTTTGTGCTTTTTGATTTAAGTCTCTATAACAATCATCAGATAATGATAGCGTTATATTTAAGTTTCCAGGACTTCCTCGTTTAATAATATTTGGTAATATTCTAAAATCATGTAACTCAAAATGAACTGTATCTGTTTTTTCTGCAACCTCAAAAAATCGTGGAAGCATATTCCCATCAACTTCAACAAAGCTATTAAGTGCATAATGGCTTAATGCAACTTTGTCCTCATCCCATTTTATTAAACTTTCTTCTAATAAATCATCTAGAACCGCTTGAATTTCTTTATCTGTAAATCCAAAAAAATTACGTAATGTCTGAATGTTTGCTGACTCTAATGAATGTAGTAATCGAACGATAAATTCTTTGACAACAGGCAATTGGCGTTTTTGACTCACTGTATAGTCAATGAAAAAAGCCTTAGAAGGCAACCCAAAACAAATTTTATTTAATTGTATTTTCATGGCGTTATTCCATATCGTTCGCATTTAAAATTGTGTATTCATCAGACTCAACTGATGATATGTAAGCGAATACTTTTCCAAATGCTGAATCACAGTTTTTCTGTTGCCACATATTTTTATTTCCAACAATAAATAGGGCCTCTCTCGCTCTTGATAAGGATACGTTAGCTCTATTTTCTGATGAAACATGTCCTTGCTCACCTTTACGGTTGCTTCGAACAAGAGATAGTATAATAATATCGTTTTCTTTCCCCTGATAACTATCAACAGTATCAATTTTAATTATTCTCTTTTCTAGCAAATTTCTAGCCCAAGATAAGCTATTAATTTTTTTTACAAGTAAGCGAACTTGCTCACCATACATACAGATGACTCCTATTTTAGGGTCATCACCTTCTGTAAAAATATTTTCTTCAGTATCATTATCATAAAGGTATTTTATTATGGCTATTATTTTATCTGCCTCGAATGAATTAACCCAACTTTTTGAGTTAATGCCTTTTCCTTGTGGGCGTTGTTCATAAGATTTTTCCTTTGCCTCGCTAGTATCAAACCAAGTGACAGGCCTTGCAAAGTTATTGATTATTTTATAATAGGAGTCTTTTGTCTTACTTCTTCCTGTTTCTAATTTGTTTTCATAAAAACAAGATGAAACTAGATTACCTATTACGGGGGCCATTCTGTACTGAATAAGTAATGAGCATCCTATTTTTTTACCATAATCGGAAACAAACGCTCTCTCAAAATCGCTACGCTTCAATTCTTCAATACTGATCTCTGGTAGAAGGCGCTTAGCAGCTTTTATATGATGTTCATCGAATAAAGGCGGTAATTGCTTATGGTCACCAACAAGCAGTATTTTACGGCCAACTTGCATGGCGATAGCCAATTCACTTGCTGGAGAACGAGCAGCTTCATCGATCACAACAAGGTCATATATATTTTCTTGGATACCGTAATGATAGCGCCCAATTCCTACACAGGTACCGCTTACAAGCGTCCGAGTTTTGGCTAGAAAGTTCTGGAATTGAGATTGGCTTGATGCCATTACACTTAGCCATTCATTTGAAATATCAATGATATTTTTCAATTTATATACTATATCATCAGAATAAACACCATAATGAGATGCGATATCTTTATAGATTTTTTCTCTCAACTTAGAGAGTTGTATACCTTCAAGTTTTATTGATATTCCTACGTCTCTTTCTAAATACGTAGCAAGTTTATCAATTGTTGTTTTTATTCGATTGGCAACATTATCTGAATTTGCTAGTTCAGGATCCTTTATTAAAGAACTTAACTGCTCAAGCTTATTCCCGAAAGAAACTTCAAAATTTGTTATCGAATTAGAAAAATCTCTATCTATTCCAAGATCATCAGTTAATAAGAGCACTCTCTCCTTGTATTCTGCACGGAATTTGTCTCTATAATGTTCTTGTAATGATTTTTCACTAATATCATCAAGAGGAATAGACAGGTTATTTTGATCACCAAATCTTACTATGTCGATAGATGAATTATTTTTACTAAATAAAGCTCTTGCTTTTTCCGTGGCATTGTTTACGGCTTCGTGCGATTGACTAACTAACAATACGCGACGCGCTCCCTGTAATATACTATAGTGTATATATGAGCCTATGAATGCTGTTTTACCAGTACCAGGGGGGCCTTGCAATAATGATATTGGTCCGAACTTGTATAATTTTTTAAATGCTGCACGTTGTTGGTCATTCAAAGAAAATATAACTTTACCTTGGTCATCTACTTCTGTATAAAAATCTAATTCTTCATCACTGGGCTCATTGCCCTCATAATGTGTGGCTATCAGTCCTGGTGAAAAATAATCAGTGATATTTGGTATAACAGAACGACCTCGGATGAGGTTAGTCACGGCTTTTTCACGTTTTGCTAGTGATGCTGCAGTCATACTTCCTTCAAGCATGACTGTATCACCTATTTGAATATTAATGCGACCTTTAGGTTTAAAGATGATGGTATCAGAGTTATAATCTTGTAAGGAACCAATATATTTAATTTCATCTTTTACTGAAGTTTTTAATGATACCCTTTCTGACAAAAGATCAAAATCAAATTTAGTGTCCTCTACCGTATACCGAAAAGTCATCTGGCCTTGTTCTGTAAATTTTGGTTCTGTTATTACTTGTATCTTAGGGTTGCTTTCGTGTTCGGTTTCTACCAAAGCTCGCCAAATGTTTTTAGCATAAATAATGTTTGGTTTATTAATCTTTGATAAGGATAGTATCGGTCTTGGTTGTGTGTCATTTATTAATGTGTCTTTTGCATCCTCAACTAGCTTGGCGTAGAAATCAGTATTTAAAATATGATCAATAAATATCTCATTACTATTTGTTAAATTATTATTGAGTGTTATGCAGCCTTTTACTTCAAGCTCAGCATCTCTTTTGTTTCGTATAAATTGATCATGCTGAATAGATTTTAAAGATATATGTGCAATGAATTTTTTTTCTGGGTGAAATAACAGTTCAATTTGTGAGCGAACACCAGTAATTCTAACTTTCAATAAATCCTTATTTTTACCTGAATTTATTGATATTGTAGCATAGTAAATACCATCATCTGATAGGATAATTTCTTCATTGGATAAAGATTTATGGCTAATGACATATGAGTCTATTGCAATTGGTTTTGGTGGTTCAACAATGCTGTCAAAACCATCATATAAAGTTTCTATTTCGGAGGATGATATTTCTGGAATTGAAAGAAGATTATTTGTATAAGAGTTCAGATGTACATACTCAAATTTAGTAGCGATCTCATTAATTAATTTGATTGTTGCATATCGATCTATGCTTGTTAATGATAATGCTTCAAAGTTTTGCGGTACATATGCTGGTGTATACTTGTTTTCATTTCCGTTGTTAAAATCGAGAAAATCAATCAAATAAACTTTATCCTCTCTTATTATAATGTTATTAGGCTGTATATCTCCGTGATGTATATTAGAATGGTGGAGTTCTATGACTGCTTCTAAAAGTTTTTTAGAAATATTTAGAGCGTCATCTTTATTTATGTTATAGATAGATTCATCCCAGGTATTCCCTTCCACCCATTCATACTGGAAGTAAAGACATGTCATCGTAGGATTTAGTCCATAATCCATTATTTTAGGGGCACAGGATAATGATGCCGATTGCAGCATATCTAACCTGTTAAAAAACGATAATAATTGATGATTAATACCACCAGAAGCATTTGTATCAGAAACTCCAAACCATGCTTTAATTGCAAATGCATTGTCATTTGATCGTAATAACTGACAATTTCCAAAGCTATGAACAAGAGAAGCATTAAAATCTATGAATATATTTTTTGTTGAGTAATATTTTGATAGTAGTGAAAGTGGACAATTGTTTTCACTGAAATCTAAAATTTTATTCAGCTCTGATAGAGCTGCTCTGAGATTTTGAAATCTTGAACAAGAATCAAGCTCTAAGCCAGTTTCGAACCAATGGGCCAGTTTTTTGCTAATTTCATTATTTTCTATGGGTTCCCATATGAATATGTTCTCTTGTCTCTGTGGCCAATGATCAAAGGCTATATAGTGACATGCGGCAATAGCCAGATAGACATCTCTTGTGTAAACAGTTCCACTATTTTCGTTAAATAATTCTTCAGGGGTTTCGACTTGTCCGTGTTGGAGTATTTTTCTGACATTAGAAACCGTTTTATTTTCTGGATCTGGATAGTAGGCTGTAAGAAAATTTGATAATACAACTTTGCTTGGCAAGGAGAGCCATACACTGTGTGCACTAATATCCCTATGCGCAACATCAATATCATGTAATCTTGCGAGTTGACTTATCAGCGACTGTATCAGGTCTAGTCTATTTTGTTTAGTTAATTTCGACTTATTTTTTCGAATGAAAACGTCAAGTCTTTCTTTTTTATTTGGCCACTCATATAATTCTACAAAGTCTGATGTAAGATCTTTAGGTAAATGCAATAATTGTAGGTGAATGTCTTTTAAATCTTCATTTTGACTATTTATATACCCAAGTACACTGGATTCCCGGTGTGCAATAAGAGCTCGCTGGTCTGGGGTTCTTGCATATTCTTGTATACATGGTACTGTGAAATCCCATCGTCGCATTATAGCCTTGTAGTTATGATTATCTGCACGTTCGCTACGAAACTCTGAATATAAACCTTGTTTATGTGTTAGGAGAGAGTTGGTGTCTTTTTGGATATAATTGTTAATGGAAAAGGTTTTTGCTTTGAAGTCTGCACTATTATTTGAAAAAATCCTATCCCAAATAGTAATGTTTTTATTTGGGGCATCCTCTTTTCTTTTTATCGCTTTTTTATTCCCAAAATATTTTACGTAGATCTTTTCATCGCCTATTTCTTTAAATTGTTCTAATGTAAATACATATTCTTGTTCATCATTTGGTAAATCTGATTGGGTTGCACTTCCACATAATACAACGCAATAATCGACCCATGGCCTGAATTTTCCGATAAATTTCTCATCGAGTTTACTGGATAGTATTTGTGCGGCTCTGCGAGCTTGATGAACCCCATTCTTCCTATTTTCTTGATAGCCATCTTCATACTGCTGTACCCATTTCCCATCAACTGAAAAGAGCTTTCCTTTATAATTCTTAAGCTCTACTACTATAATTCTGTCATCAGTTATAAGAATTAAGTCCGCTTCAAAGTCACGGCTTTGTCGTCCAATCATTTCCAGTGAAGAATAAGCTTTCCAACTGTCTGGAAGATATTTAGCTAAAATATCATTAGCCTTCCTTTCATATCCGTTAATTCCTAAAGGGTCGAGACAATCAATAATCATGCTTATACCTAAATTCTACCTGTGCGTAACCTTATAGTAGTATCTAACTCTCTAAAATTGAAGAGTATTTATCATCTTGCATACAAATTTTAGACATATATTACGTTCGGTTATAAACCTGCTCAATATACCTCCCCCGTCCATCTCCATGTCCTAGATCCGTTGAGGTTACCGCCAGCGCCTCTTTGTGGCTCAGACCCTGCTCCTCGTAATAGCGGATCGCGTCCTGTGCCCAGGCATAGCGCAGGGAGTGGGGAGAGTATTCGCCCGTCAGCCCGGCATCGCGGAGATGGTTGTGCCAGTAGTCCATCGCGGATTTCAGATCCGGCTTGTCAATCAGATGCCCGTCACGCTCCCCGGCAATATTCAGCGCCTCTTTCACCGCCTGACGGGCAGCCTCCCGATTAATCACCTGTGTCATCCGCGGTCGTCCGCCTTTGGTGCCAAAGATCACTGGCAGACGTTCAGCTCCTTTTTCCAGCTGTTTATCCCAGGTTTTCAGCGACTGGCAGCACTGTACCGCTTCCTGTCCACGCAGGCCCATCACCCGCGCCAGTTGCAGGCTGGCCGCGAGACCTGCGTCGGTTTGCTGTATCCGCTCCAGCACCTGATGGTAAAGCGCATCCGGAATGGCCCGGTGCGTCCCGTCACGGCTGGCACCACTGATACCGAGCGACTGGTTGCTGATTAATTCTGACTGGCTGAGGTGTGTGCGTCCGGCTTCAGCCATAGTAGAGCGCACCATCGCCATCTCATTCTGTAGCGTTCGCAGAGAAATACCCTGCGCCAGCCGTTCATGGATATATCCCGCGATGTGTCTGGCTTTGAGCTGGCTGGTGCTGGTGACCTGAATATTCTGCGCCAGCAGATGATGGGCAAAACGCTGCGCCATCCGTTCGCGGTCGTGGACGGTTTTGTGGCTGCCACCTGCGCGGTGCGCCAGTTTTTTCATATCCTGTGCCAGTCGCGACATGCTGACTCCTCCGCCTGATGCGGTAGCAATATTTTCCGGCGCGTGGTGGATGCTGTCGCAGTAAAAACTGCGCCATGCTGAACAATACCGGTGCGCCGGAAGGCGAGAGTTGAGGTATGGTGGGGTACGGTACTGCACGGTGTGCAGGCCGCCTGCCTCAGCAGGGATGCCCCCGGATCGTCGTGATCCGCCTCCGGTACTGTTCATTCCTCCTTTTTCTCTTTTTGACGCAGAAATGATGGCGTCAG
Source organism: Citrobacter sp. CtB7.12 (assembly GCF_001297795.1). NCBI lineage: Bacteria > Pseudomonadati > Pseudomonadota > Gammaproteobacteria > Enterobacterales > Enterobacteriaceae > Citrobacter > Citrobacter sp. CtB7.12. The sequence goes on from NZ_LIFT01000006.1 coordinate 112,712, forward strand.
AGGGTAAATACAACGATAAGCCTGATAAGACAGCGGCTGGCGCAGCGGTGTGCGTCGGCGTCACTTTGTTTTGCTTCGCCTCCAAAGTGACGCGCCGCCGTTTCAGGCAACCTGTTTACTGGCGCAGAGATACGCTCCGTCTAAAGACGCGGTACCAACCTGCCTCTTGCTGGCACAGGTTATAGCAGCAACAACGACCGGACTGCGTCAGAGACGCCCCCGCCGTATTGTCCGGCTTGCGGGGTTAAGGGCTTGACCAACCTGACATAGCAGCCAGGCACAGTCCTCTGAGGTCATGGCTGTCTCGGGTGCAGTCCCAGGACTGCGGCAGTTACCGTAAAAATAGCACTGTGGATACGATGGTCAAGCTATGTTTCATTCATAATTGAATGATAATAAAGGATTTAACCATCATGTAGTAGTGTGTTGTTTTATGATGACTTGCGGGTAAGGGACTTATTTTTTATATGAGTCGACACAATTTGTGATTCCGGGCCTGATAGTGGTCCCGAGGGGTTGTCAGCCTCTTAAGTGTTAATGCACTGAAATACAGGAAGATCCGCAAAGGCTCGCTAAAGGGCTTTTAGCGAGCCTTTGCGGGCGCAATGCTGTTTTTTCAGGGGGGCCTGAAAATATTTGTACCCGCCAGTTCTTTCTTTTGTATATCCCATTGACATATCCCATAATTACCTTATGCTGACAATATGTACAAAATTTCACCACCGGAGGCGAGAATGGAAAAGACAACCGTATTCAAAAGCAACCGTAGCCAGGCGGTGCGTTTGCCAAAAGCGGTGGCTTTACCGGAGGATGTCAAACATGTGGATATCGTTGCGGTAGGACGAACGCGCATTATTACTCCCGCAGGCGAAAGCTGGGACAGCTGGTTTGATGGTGAGAGCGTGACGTCTGACTTTATGACCGCCCGTGAACAGCCCGGTGACCAGGACAGGGAAGGGTTCTGATGCTCAAATATATGCTGGATACCAATATCTGTATCTATACGATCAAAAATAAACCTCAGGCAGTCCGGGAGGCGTTTAACCAGCATTACGGGCGGATGTGTATCAGTTCAGTCACGCTGATGGAACTGATTTACGGCGCGGAAAAGTCCGCCAGCCCGGAGAAAAACCTGCGCGTGGTAGAAGGTTTTATAGCCCGGCTGGAGGTGCTGAATTATGGTATCGATGCGGCGGTACAGACGGGGCAAATCCGTGCAGAACTGGCAAGAGCAGGTACGCCCGTTGGCCCGTATGACAGCATGATTGCGGCCCACGTCCGCGCACTGGGTTTAATTCTGGTGACGAACAACACCCGTGAGTTCGAACGTATTAATGGCTTACGTCTGGAAGACTGGAGTATCAGCTAAATAGCCTCTCTACTTTGATAATTCACAGAATCTCTTCTGGCATTTTACCTTCCTGGTACAGGGCTGCTATGTACTGTTTTTGTAGCGCGTAGGGCAACAGGGGAACTATGCGTTTCTCAAGGAATGGGGCGAGAGAACAGCATACGGGGTCTTTAGCATACAGGGCATCTCTGTAACTGACGCTGTTTGCCCGGCAACCACCATGTGCAATAAATTTGTAACGGCAATCCCTGCATGGCAGATCTTTGAGCATCAGTTCTGAAAAGGTTCTGAAATGCGGATTTTGCATATATGAGTCAGTAGAAATATCTTGTTCCGTGGTATTGAATATAATGTCCTGAGCATGGCGTAGTGATGGACAGAATCTGACGTTCTTTTCATTTTCAACGATAACGCTGCCAAACTGATATGAACAAGGATGATAAGCATCATCTTTTATAATTTTGAATCCGTGCTCAAGAATAGCTGAACGAAATAACTGAACGATTTCTAGTTTCATTTGTGTTTTATGAGGATAAACACGAAGATAATCGTTAATAATTTCGTAATACGAGTTTTTGGCAATATCAATCCAGGTGTCATTATTCTTCACCGCATCGCTGGTAATACTTCTGCCACTCATAAATACCTGATCGACTTGCCAGCGGTCAACATTCAGGTCACGCAGTTTTTTATACATCTGGAAAAGCTCTGAGGCGGTTTTTTCATTACAAACAGTTGTGTTTACTGTTATATAAAGTCCATATTGTGTGGCGAGTGCGATTTTGCTAAGTATTTTATCAAAAGGGACGGGGTAACCATTTTTGTATTTACGGATAATGCCATTGCCTTCAAGTCCATCGAGGCTGATCCCTAATCCTATCGTAAAAGGCTTCATTTTTTTGATAAGTGTAGGGACAAGCGTTTTGAGTGTTTGCCTGACCTTAAGATTTGCAAGCCATTCCAGTGTGCTTCTTTTTAGATAAATGCCATTTGTGATGAAGTAGATATTGCGATACCCCACTGCAATGGCATATTCAATGAGTTCCCTGTGATCCGGTCTCATCAGGAATTCGCCGCCAGTCAATGTGAGTCGTGTCGCTCCTTTTTCCCTGGTATCGGCAATGACTTTCTTCAACATGGCTGCATCATGGTGCCGGAAATCGTCTGAAGCGGAAACGTAGCAGTGCTCGCAGCAGAGGTTACAGCGTTTCGTCGTTTCCAGATGGAGACGGTGCGGGTGATTATATAATTCTGTTATCTTCATACGCTTTCTCTCCTGTCGTCATCCGATGATGAAAATCGGGGAGGGAAAACCCTCCCCGCAGGGCATTACCAGCCGCCACCTGTGTTTGGACCGGTATCTGCGCTATCGACAAGATGTCCATTCAGGCCCGCATGAATACCGAAGTGCTGGGCCGGAGAAACGTACTTTTTGAATAGTCTGGAAAGAATGCTCATGTTACTACCCTCATGTTTGGTTCGTTACAACAAAACAGTGGATGTAGTTCCGGAACATCAGTTACGGCATGAGAACTGACGATAACAAATTATTCACAAAATCATTACCATTTGATTGATTTTGATCAAAAAATAACCAATTCAGTTTGTGGTTTTATGAGTGCAGGATGAGTCATGTCATGTACTGGGGGAAACATGGGGGACGGTTTAGGCCGGGATTTCTGGTTCTACAGATGTGCTCAGATTGCGACAGCATTGGGTTACAGCGCCTCGTCGATTGCCGCTGTCTGGTGGATTCTGGGTGAATACCAGAAGATGATCTATGTTTCATACCTCATTGTCCCGCCATTGATCATTTCTGCTCTGGCCCAGCCGCTGATTGCACCTGCCGGTGATCGATACAATAAGAAATTGTTGCTACTGTCCGGTCTTGCTCTCCAGTTCTTAAGCTATGTTACCGTTGCTTTTGTTTTCATGTCTGGTGGCATGAAATTGTCGGCACTGATTGCATTTGAGCTTCTGTCTGCTTCAGGCCGAATTTTATTTAATGCGGGCTCAATAGGCATTCTTCCTCATCTTATCCCTGAAAACAGGATCACCGAGGGTATGAACATTACCCATCGTGTTACCTCCACGATGTCCATTATTGGTGGCGTGTCTGGTGGTGCAATGGTGACTGTATTTGGGATCGCTAATTCTTTTCTGTTTCTGGCCTTCAGCATCAGTATTGCCTGTTTATTCTGTGTATGCATGAGCTGTCATTCTCAGGCCGACCAGGGGGAGCGTCGTCGAGTCCGATGGCTGGATGATATCAGAGAGGGGCTTAACTACACGGTGAGTAACAGGGTGATCTCCGGATTTTTTATCTACAGCCTTATTATTGGCCTTGCCTTTGCGCCGATGATGGTGGCCTTTCCTTACTTGATAAAAGAAATTAAAGGGCTGTCTCCTTTCTACGTCGGATTGCTTGCAACCAGCATGGGGGCAGGTGTGATAACCGGATCGTTTATTTTTCCCCATTTACGCGCGCGATTTGATAATAAGTCTCTGGTTTATGTCTCCTCATCACTTTTCTTTCTCTCTCTGCTGCTCATCAGTTTGTGCCATCATGTCATCGTGCTTTTTATCGGACAATTTATCATAGGGTTATCACGGAACTGGATTAACGTGGTGATTGACTCTCTGTTACTGATTAATTTACCTGGGCATTTAAGGACACGTGTACTGTCGAATCTGTCATTTTTCGCCATGATCAATATGCCAGTGGCAATGCTGTTGTTTAGCTATCTGATGGATTTGATGGGGGTATATAACATCTTCCTTATGCTGTCGGCACTGTGTTTTATTGCGATGCTGGTTATTGTCTCTAACCGGGAAATCAGACGATTTTTATCTGCTGAACCCGAAGAAGCCGCAGAGATGCTGATGAGTAAATGATGGGGCTGGTAGTCAAGCCGCATAAAACTGGCGCAGGGAATTTCGCCTGCGCCGTTTGCTTAAATATTTTCAGGTTTCCCGCTCTCCAGGCTGCGATGTACCGCCTCACAAATCCGGCTTACCGCCAGTCCGTCCACTGCGGTGACCGGATAGGGCGCTTTATGCCTGACGGAGTGCACAAAGTCGTTTATCGGGTCGATACCAAAACCGCTGGCGACGCCATTGCGGTAGTTGATGAAATAGCTGTTGGGCGTGAGCGTCATGCCCGGCGTGATGATTTCCAGTCCCCGGTGCTGTGAAGTGCTGCGGATATAGGTTGCTTCACAAAGAATATCGATACGCCCGTCGTTGTCCTTCGGGAAACCTTCCGGCAGCACCCACGAATTTTCCACCACCCATGAACTGCCGTCGCCCATTGTCAGCAGGCTCTGCACGCTGTCGAAGGTGTCGAGGCCGCATTCGGCCATCAGCCGCTTCTGCCCGACGGCGTACACCGACACCACCTCCTGGCCGGAAAGATGGCGTACCAGGTCGAAGCAGTGGGAGCCGAGAAACCACACCGGGGAGCTTGCGCCCGCCCAGTTCAGCCACTCCGTCGGCACGCTGATGACATCGTCCATGCTGATATGCCCGCGCAGGATGCGCCCGGCTTCCGGCTTCTCCAGTTCAGCTTTGATGCGCATCACCGCCGGGTCCCAGCGTTTGTGGAAATCGACGCCGACCAGCAGGTCCCGTTGCTGCACCATCTCCACGATAAGCTCGCACTCGCGTACCGAGGTGGCGAGCGGTTTCTCCGCCAGCACATGCTTGCCGTAGCGCAGGGCTGTGAGGATGGATTCAGTGTGGTACGGGTCCGGTGTTGCCACCGAGACCACGTCGATGGCTTCCTCCTGCAGCAGGACATCCAGCCGGGTATAGCCCATCACGCCACAGGCCATGGCGAGGTCGTCACAGCGCTCTGTGTCGGTGTCGCAGATGGCGACCAGCACCGTGTCCGGATTATGACGGTACGCGTTCATATGGTGTTTGCCGTAGATACCCGCGCCGACCACGGCGGCTCTGATTTTGTTCATTATTGAGTCCTCAGAATAAGCCCAGGGAAAACAGCCAGCCGATGATGACCGCCAGCGGCCCCGTTAACTGACGTGAGAGCAGAAAGGCAGGGACGCCCTTTGCGATGGTCTCCGGCTTCGCCTCCTGCATCGAAAGGCCGACCGGCACGAAGTCGCAGCCGACCTGCACGTTGATGGCGAACAGCGCGGGCAGGGCGAAGGCCGGAGATATCGCCCCTGCGCCAATCTGTGTGCCTATCATCACGCCAATCACCTGCGAGATGGCAGCGCCCGGCCCGAGTACCGGGGAGAGGAAAGGAATGCCGCAAATCAGCGACAGCAGCACCAGCCCCCACAGCGAGTTCGCCAGCGGCGTCAGGGCGTCGGCAATCAGGCTGCCGAGCGCGGTCTCCTGCACCAGGGCAATCAGCAGCGAGACAAAGGCCATAAACGGGATAACGTTGCGTAGCGATACATCCACCGCCTCCCGGCTGGCGGCGAACAGCAGGGCGATAACGTGGCCGACGGCGGTGCCGGTCTGCTCGACCATGCGCACCAGCTTCTCCGCGCCACGGGGAGGTGGCGGCGTGGTGGTAATGACTGGCTCCGGAGATGGAACTGACTCAGGCTCGCAGTCCGTGGCTTCGGCGGTATCCACCAGAACCAGCTGTTCCATCGTCACGCCGGAAACGTAGTTATCCTCGTTAATAAAGTGCGCCAGCGGCCCGGCGCGCCAGGTGGGGAGCACGTTGATGGTCGGGATGCCTTTTTGCGGATACAGGCCGCATCTCAGGGACCCGGCGCAGTTAATCACCACGCACAGCAGCTCATCATCCGGGGGAATATCGGCAAAGCCGTTGATGACTTCTGACTGAGTCAGCGCACCGATTTCAATGGCGACGGGATGGATTTCCCGCCCGGTCAGTGACAGCACCTTTTTGCCGCTGCCAACGGGCAGCCACAGTCCCTTGCCGTAGCCACCGGGACCGGGAGGAATAAGTACCGTGTTCATGGCCGTCCCTCCTCAATTACCAGATTGCCGTGGAGGTCGCGCAGGTTCGGTACTGGGCCGGAGAGATGAAGCGCGCCGACGTGGCAGGGATTCAGGTCGCCGTTGAACACCAGCGTCAGGTGGCCGAGTTCAAACAGCGCCTGCTGTGCTCCTTTGCCAACGGCAGTCACCAGATAGTCGTGACCCGCCAGCAGCAGGCGGTCGCCGGGGAGTATCATCAGGCTCTCTTCCCGGAACGACGGCTCCAGCGACAGGGAGTAATCGAGGCAGTCTTTCGGCCCGTTGCTGTCGAAGGTGATGAGCATCTTGTCGGTGAGGCCATCAGCGACAAACAGCCCGATGGCAGTAATACGTGCGCAGTAAATCATCATGGCGCATTCCCCCGCCTGCTGAGCCGCAGGAACAGGTACTCGGTGATAATCCCGCGTATCAGTCCAGTCAGCATGGCAGCGGCGATATAGCGCAGCGCCAGCGGGGTGACGGGCAGGCCGAGCGCCTTAATCCCGGCAGCGACGCCGAGCCAGACAAACAACTCCGACGGCACCACATGGGGAAACAGGCTGGTGAGCGGATGGGCGGTGGTGCCGAGCGCATCTTCATAGCCGGGCTTGCTCTTCTCCGGCAACAGCTTGCCGAGCGTCAGCGCGCCGGGGCTGCTCATAAAGAACCAGCCGAGCACCGGCAGCACGCCGTAGGTGAGAATGCGCGAGCGGCCAAGCAGGGCGGCGACTTTCTCCATTCTGACGATGCCGACCAGCTTCATCAGGAAGTTGATGGCCAGCAGCAGGCAGATGAGCATCGGGATAAGCCCCGTCATCATGTCGAGGAAGATTTTGCCTGCGGTCTGGAACAGGTGGATAAAGCCTTCAGCCAGGGAGACCAGAAACATGGCGGCCTCCTGCGAGTGGTGCGATGGTGCATGGTTGTGGTTCGGTGTGCATAAACAACTCTCCTGTCAGGTATCGTTGGTTAATGCGTCCTGCCACTCACAGCGCGGGTCGTTATGTCCCGGAGTTGTCGGTTGTTGTCATGGGGTGAAGCGGTTTACGGGGTTCACGTTTATTTCCCGTGTCGAGGTAACGCTCCGGCCAGATCGCTGACGGATGCATTTCCAGCGCAATGGCAATCAGCCATTCACCTTTCGGCCAGGGGCGGTTCAGGGCATTCGCCAGCGTGGACGAGGCCAGTCCCGCTTCCCGCGACAGTTTCGCCAGACTGGTACCGCGCTTGTGTAAGGCTGCAACGATGTCGGCGGGGTGCCAGTCTTTTTTAGCCATTCCGTTTACCTCTGTTGTTGACTATAAGTCACAAATGTATGCTAGCACGCTTTTTATGTGACTCATAGTCCGTGGACCGATAATCAACGAAGATTGATGCTGGCTAGATGGAAAAGACGGGATCAATCAAAAAGGTACTGGGCAACAGAATCAGGGCGCTACGCCATGAGATGGACCTGTCTCAGGAAGCCTTTGCCGATAAGTGCGGCATCGATCGCACCTACATGAGTGGAATTGAGCGAGGAGTGAGGAACCCTACGCTTATTGTCATGTGTGCAATTTCGGATGGTCTGGGGATGGACCTTAGCCATTTATTTATGTTTGACGATGGCGCAGAAAAGGACGCCGAATCAACGGAATGTGACTTATAGTCCGTGGTCTGATAAACAACGTAAGTTCATTTTATCTGGATGAAAAATACATCCAGCATTCAGGCGCAGTTTGGTGCGCATCTCAAAAAACTCAGGCTCCAGTCAGGCCTGTCTCAGGAAGCATTTGCGGATAAGTGTGGGCTTGATCGTACTTATGTGAGCGGCATTGAGCGGGGGGTAAGGAATCCAACCCTTGAGGTGATAAGTGTTTTGGGGAAAGGGTTGGACATAGATATTAAAGAGTTATTTAACTTTGAAAGATAGGTTATCTACTAGCTGCGGCTCTTTCTGCAGCTGCTCTGGTGACTTGATTTCCTACGTCCCAGCCGTTTACGCTTGGAAGGGTCATTCCATCCATTGATCTTAAGATAAAACCACCAATCGTAGGGCCAAATGACTCAGTAGTGTTAATTCCAGCATAACTCGATATAAAAAGATTATCATTTAGGTCTGTTAAAAATGATAATCGGGCGAAAAATGGGAAAGCAGTAACCATTTGGATATAACCACCAATGGTATTCACCGTTTCTTGATTTATCCAGTTGTTTAATGCAATAAATGGCGAACGCCACCAATTTATAGTGTTAGGTGAAAATTGCTCTCGAGTAGTTTCAATGAATTCTTGCAGTTCCTGTTGACGATCACCTAATAAAATAGGTCTGCCTGATAATAAATTCTGGTTGTCTTCTATATCAATGATGCCAGGGGTTGCACTAGAGTTATTGAGCTTGACTATTTTATATGATCTTGTATTTAAACAAAAACCAAAAATAAGCATCTCAATTCTTACTGATTGGGGAAATGACTGGCCAACATCACGCATAAATTTTTCAGCAATGTCTTTTGCTAGAATTGCTATTTCATTCAATGTTGGATAGGTTTCATAAGGTATTTCTTGCTCTGGAGTACTACTTCCTATTTCATGTAATCGAGAAAGTGAAACAGCAAGCATTTCCTTAACATTAATTCCTATTATTGTACTTCCGGCAAAGCCGAAACCAAACTCGAATATTTTTTGTGGATGTATACGTAATACATCTGTAGAGCGTATAACAGATACAGGTACTGAGAATAGTTTAGGGCAATGGTCGGTTAGAGTGCTGTTTTGCTGAGTTATTCTTGAGTCACTAACAGCCCAAATACTATCGTTTTCTTCGCTATTTAACCAACATGCAATTGCAGTCATGATTTTTTGTCCAATCTTTCAGTATTAATCTCAGTATCATAGCATGTTTTTATTATGAAATTGCCGTACTTAAAATTATTGGTATCTCCACCTCAGTACATCCCGTATTCCACATAATCCGCATCCTTTCCGCCTTTTCATGTTTCTCGGTCAGCGCCAGATATATCGTGAGCGGTACCATCCAGAACAACGTCTCCATACACGTAGTTGGGGTTAGTATTGCTTTGCCCGTTTGTATGAACCTATGTATACACATAGTAACCATTGTTTGGATTGCCCCTGCCCAGGAAGACGATCCTGCCTTATAGATTGAAAGTTGAGCATGGCTTTTGCCTTTGAAGGGCAAGTCCATTCCCCTTATTCTCCCTTCCTTTCAGCCTTTGCCTTTTCAGTCCCTTTTCGCCATTTTCATTCCTTCTGTTTTTGAGGTGGTACAGGTGGGACAAGTGGTACAACCGCGCCAGCCGTGGCTTTGCGCTGTACCACCTGAAAAATACCAGCCTGAAAAGTGGGACAGATTCAGCAACGGCTGTCCCACCCTGTACCACTTTTTTTAAACTAAATTCTCTAAAGTGGGACGCTGTAACCCGCGCCAGCTCTGCGTGTACCACTTGTCCCACCCTGTACCACCTTTTTTTAAGACTCGCGAGACTGCACTCAGATACTGAGGATGCGGGAGGTGAGCCGGTAGACCCTGGCTTTACCGATCTCCTGCAGGCGAACCTGCGACTGGTATTTCCCGTCACTGCCGGGCAGCAGGCATTCTGCTTCCAGACATAATCTGGCCGCTCTGGCAGGACTGAATCCCCGGCACATTTCCCGCCAGCCCTCCGGCAGGATGTGAAACAGTGTGTATTCTTCACCCGTCAGCGGATCTTTTTCCACCCGGCGAAAGCCCACCATATTCAGCGGGCGGTCCGGGCCATCCCACGAGGCAAAGCGGCTGTACTGGTGTGCGGTGATGAACCGCTTGATCTGCGCCAGCACGCCTTCATCCTCCTGGTTAGCAATATGGCCGCGTTCGTTCAGCCAGGCGTGCAGGCAGATCTGCACCGCATCATACGCCGTGCCTTCCTGCCAGCCCGTGATACCCTGCAGCGTTGCCATCTCTCCAGCCACCGCCAGCAGGGCAAAGCGGGCCACGATGCGCTGCACCTGGTTTCCGGCATTATCTGGCATCAGGGTGGTCTGGTAGCGGCGAAGTAACTCTCTCGCCAGCGTGGTGCTGGCGTCCAGGTCGCTGGTGAGGAAGGTCAGCCAGGCACGAAAAGCGGTGCCGTGGAAGCGGGCCACCCGGTCGCAGAGGGTATCGGCGAACTGCTGGCCGCTGGCAAAGCCGTGTAGCTGCTCAAACGCGCCATGCTGCCCGGTGTCGCTTGGGATTTGTACCATGCGCACGTCCATTCCGGCGTAGAGACGCTCCCCGGCGCGTTCGGTGTGTTCCGCCAGCGACAGCTCCCCGGTGGAGAACAGCAGCAGCGTCCAGTGTCTGCGGTTACGTACTTCGCCGTCGGTGCGGGCACGCCCCTATCCCTGGCCGTTCGCCAGCATATAGGCAATCATTCCGGCTTCCCGTGGGTCCACTTCGCGCAGTTCATCGAGTGGCAGCAGGGCATCGTTGTGGCGGCTGGCAATTCCCTCCAGCGCATTCCCGGTGGCCCGCCAGGAGTGCCAGTAATCCGTGCCGCCACAGACGGAAGCGGCCACCTTCATTACCGTGGTTTTGCCGTCGGTGGACTCACCGCGCAGGTGAAAACCCCCGCCGCCCGTTCCGGTCAGGCGCAGCAGCGGGGCGGCCAGCGCACAGCAGACGGCAAAGACCAGACGCGAGTTGCCTGCACAGAGCGCGGCGACCTGCTCCTGCCATTCCGTCAGCGTACCGGACTGTACAAAGCCGCCAGTCAGGTAGTGGCTGCCCTGGAGAATGACATTGTCGCCACCGGGACCGATAACCTCATCCGGCAGCACGTACACGCCGTTGTGCCAGCCGGTTTTCTCCACGCAGGTGACCCGGCGTCCGGGGAGTGACCGTGAGATGTACTCGCACAGCAGGCTGCGCAGGGCGGGGCGGGTGGAGATATAGGTCAGGCCGTTCTCCAGCAGAATGCGCCGCAGCTCCTCGCCGTTGCCGCTGAGCATTGCCATCGGCATGGCCCAGCGCCGCAACTGCCCGGTGGTGGTATGCCATTCCAGCAGTCGGCCATAGCTGCCGTCATGGCTGTCGCAGGTGATGGCGGTGACGCGCAGAGGGGAACAGATGCGCTGGGGCTGGACATCGCTTTCACCGTCCCGGCGTTCGGTGAGCTTGTCAAACCACAGTGCCTCTTCATCGAGGCGGAAGTGCTCCGGCAGGATGTCAGAGGGCCTTTCCTGTCGCAGGCGTTCAAGCTGCCCGGTCCAGTTCTCCAGCAACTCACCGTCAGGGCTCATCAGCCGGGCCATCTGTACGTTCGTGTGCGCCAGTTTTACGGCGATTTTCAGCAACTCCTCCTCGCGGATATCGCCTGTGCGAAGTACCCGGACGTAGAGCGCGTCAGGTCTGATTATGGTCAGGTTATCCAGATCGGCCAGTTCATCTGGTCCGAGTACCACCGGAGGAACATCATCTTCCCGGTCGGGATCTTTTCGCCACACGCGTGAGGTCTCCCATGCCAGGCTTCCGGCGAGGATCACTACTTCGAGTGTGCGGTCGGGAGACTGCTTGTTGAGAAAAGGGGCGCGTTTCATGATTGGGTATCGGTCGGCTCATCCCTGAGCGTGGATTAACGGATGATAGCGCGGCGCTGTTGCCACTGACGGATTTCAGCGGCATCGAAAACCACCAGTCGGGAAGAGAGGTGGACGGGGCGGGGAAAGTCGGTGTTTTTAATCAGGCGGTAAACTGACGATTCGCTCATCGCCAGAAACTGGACCACCTGCCGCATACGCACATTGCCGCTTTCGGGAAAAGCATCGTTGCTGTCAGCACGGGTTTTCATGATTGCACCTCACGGGAACAGAGTGTCGGAGCGGTTATAGCGCGGAAAGGGAAGGGGAGGTATAGGTCCGGGTGAAAAAGTAAAGTCCGGGTAGAAAGTAATGAGTCCGGAAAGAGTTTCTTTGCTATCAAAACCGATGGCGTTAGATTAATTTATTGAAAATAAATGGTTTTTATTCAGTTGAGCCCTGTCGAGACAAGATTTGCTATGGTTAACGAATGGCAACGCACGACTACAAACGCTTCATAAAAGATGTCGCTATCTCACCGTCAGCTCTGAGTGTGAAGCGGACGCTGTTGCTACCTTGAATGCTTATGGTTTACAAAGTTGTGCTGGCGCTTTCTTCCAGTAGACATTCGAGAGCAACATCTATTCTTTTCTTATCGTATAATGTCAGTAGGAAGAATCGCATCGACTTATCCAGACTATCACTCGAACAGACCTGTTCAGGAATTTTTGTGAACACTTACAAGGCTATCACTTAGCAAATATAGTATTTACTCAATCACAGAGAGAACTATGTATAACAAGGGATTACTTCATACAGATGTTGTTAGACAGCATACCGTTCCGAGATTCTTGCTGGAAAATTTCGCCATTAGCTCGGAAAAAAAGAAACGTGGCAAACAAGTGTTCGCGCTGAATAAACGGACCCGCCAGGTTATGAAAATGAATGTAAACGATGCCACCGTGCATAGTCGTTTTTACAACCTTCATAATCAACCAGAGACTGCCAGTCTGGAATCGTTACTTTCTCTCTATGAAGGTAGTGCCTCAACAGTCATTCGTAAGCTTATTTCTACTAAGAGCATACAGGGTTTGTCAGAAGAAGAACGGAGTGTCCTGGCTCGGTTCGTGACCGTGCAGCACCTACGTACTCGTGGTGAATATGAGAATCAGAAACACATGGCTCAAGGGCTGTACAACACGCTGAAGCTCAAAGGCATCATCTGTGAAGAGCTTGAACACTATTTTAGCGATGAAGTTTTTGAGTTGAATACTAAAAGCAACTTTCTAGATCAAATTGCTGGCTGTGATTTTGAAACATCAATTATCCTAAGTAAGGAATGGTTACTTTTCGAGACGACACCGGATAGACCATTTTATATTTCTGATAACCCCGTAACTATGTATAACGAAAAAGAGTTTACCGACAGAAGCAACACAGGGATAGCCCTACCTGGCATCCAAATTTACCTCCCCTTATCCACAACACTAGTTCTTGCAATGGTATGCCCTTCCCTAAATGACAAACTAAGAGAAGAAAGAGAATTAATCTACAAATACATAGTAAGTCATCGAGGCGGAGAGCAGTCTAACGTTTTTCAAAGGCTCAGTTTCCTTAAAGACCTATTAGATAACCATCTGGTAAGTATCGAAGACTGGAGGTTGAATCATCTAAATAGTTTGCAAGTCTGGAGAGCAGAACAATTTATTTTTAGTTCGATTGAGGATTTTGAACGGGTAAAGAATCTCATTGATGATTGTCCTGAATTAGTCGATGGCCCTCGTTCAGTTGTTTCGTAACATCCTCAATGGTTACAAATTATTGGTGAAAATATTAACACCCCGTTATGGGTAAGAAGCAGAGAGCCATCCATTGGATAGCATCGATTGTTGTTAGTACAGTCCGCTTCTGGCACAGAGCGGGAATTGATTACCCGCTCTGTTCACAGTTTCATCTGGACGAAGCGGCATTGCTCTCCAGCGCCAACTAAAAGCCGCTTTCGCGGCTTTTTGAGCAGTTATCTCACTTATCCAGCAACGAATGGCAGGGCATAGGAATTGGAGGTAAATTTGTGCTAGCCTTTGCTTTATAGGGCTTTGTGCCTAATCGCCAGAGAGAATCAATATTTCTTAAATATGTAACCACTCGATGGTCTGCATCATTGATTATTCCACAAGTGTACGTTTGATGCGGCGACGTTGGTGAGCGATCGAACGTTCCAATTTCAACAGGCCAATGATCGCCATCAGAGGATTCATCGCATATTCTCTGTAGCTGCTGCTGATATGTTCTTATATCTGGGGTACCACCATAATAAAAGCAAGATGCGACTATGACGCTCAACGTACCCTTTCTCTCGCCAATGAATTGGATAGGCGAGAGCAGCCCAGAAGCATAAATATTTTCGATTACGTTGATGACTCGAGTATCGTGATCTTCATCCCAGATGACAGAGAAATCATGAATTTCACATGGCTGAGTGGGAAAACGAAGAACATCAAGCCATTCGACGGTTCTAAAGACTGAGTAGTGAGTCCCGCGACCTAAGAAACCTATTGGTTCAGGTTCATCATAGAGGCAGGAAAACAGGGTGGAGTACTGGCGTATTGGTGATTTCATATTAAATACTTCCGATTTCATCAGAAAAAGTGGGATTTGCTCCACTATGAGAAAGCTTTCGGCTTGCTCAAGGTTCACTATCGAAATTAACATGTTTTTATTATTACGCAATAGACAGATGGCTATGATCTTCCCCCGGTCAACTGTACCCACCACTGTTTGGCGAAATTCGAGATATCTATAACGTCCGCTTCTGGCACGAAGCCGACTATACGTCCGAGGTTTCAGAGCTTAATCGGTTCGCTCCACCCGACACTGGGAGCTCCTACCTACGTTCTCTTCTCCCGCCCCATCTTCAACACCTCATAAAATGTTCCTCTCCCAAGCCCATCAGATGGGACTTCCCGCTCCTGCGCCAGCATTTTCAGCTTCCGAAGTATCCGATCCGAAGTCGGTTTATCAGACGTACCATAACGCCCGTCAGTCTCCTCAACCAGAAGCTGAACCAGCAGCCAGCAGAGTCGGGAAGTATTCTCCCGTGCTTTGTCGCGCTTATGCATCCCCCGCAGAGAAGGTTGTGCTGAAACAGTGAGATCTGGCAGCGCGTCGTCGCCGAGTGTCTTCAGCCACTTGCGGCCGCGACTGTGACGCGACAGTTTCATCACCGCCTTCAGGCTGCGGGCCTTAATTTCTGGCGGAGTGAGTTCGTCATCAATAAGCCGCCAGGCCAGGGCAAACATCTCATCGGCATAGAACATGCGCTTGTTCGCCGGGGCGCTGACCATGCCCGTTGCTTTGATGGTGCGGCTGATGGCATCGTGCAGGATACGGTAATTTTCCTGATGCTCTTCCGGCAGGGCATTTGCCGGTTGGGAAGCATCTAGGCCGAGAAGCAGAAGGGCGAGATGCCGCGCTTCCAGCAGCGGCATATCACATTCCCGTTCAAACAGATTCTGACGAATGGGGCTGGTCACATTATTTTCCTCCCTCAATGGCTCTCTTCCCACTTTCATACCGATTCTGGTGGACAGGGTTTTACTCTGCCATTGCTCATTAAATAGACAAAGGCAGATTATCACCAGAGTGCGGGTAATTTTGTTCTGACATGTAGGATCTGTGGAGTGCATAAAGGAAATCAGCCTTCGGCAGGAGCAAATTGATCTCTGTGCTTTACCAGGGCTTATTTCTTAGAAGAGCAAGGTAATATGATGCCTTGTTGGTGGTCTAAATATAGTCTATATTAAAACCGAGACATGACCATTGGGCGGACCAACATGAAAGTAGAGACAATCAGCTACGTTAAAAAGAACGCAGCAACGCTTGATCTATCAGAACCTATCCTGGTCACACAAAATGGTGTGCCTGCTTATGTTATAGAGTCCTATGACCAGCAGCAGGAACGGGAGAACGCCATTGCTTTGCTGAAGCTGCTTACCCTGTCAGAGAAAGATAAAGCGGAAGGGCGGGTGTTCTCGAAAGAGCAGTTGCTGGATGGTCTTGCGGATTAAACGCAGCGCGCTCAACGTTAAGGGATTTCCATGGAACAGCAGGTGACCTTTGAGTACACGCTTACGGTAAAGCACTGCATCGACACAATAGCGGGTTTTCTGAAGCGTGTTGATGTTGAGCCGCGCCCGGTTATCGCCGATATTCTCACACAGTTTGAGAGTACCGTAGGCCAGTTCCCCTTGGGCT
This sequence comes from Citrobacter sp. CtB7.12, assembly GCF_001297795.1. NCBI lineage: Bacteria > Pseudomonadati > Pseudomonadota > Gammaproteobacteria > Enterobacterales > Enterobacteriaceae > Citrobacter > Citrobacter sp. CtB7.12. Next base: position 128,816 of record NZ_LIFT01000006.1, read on the forward strand.
GCCAGATTTGCCCCGAATTGCTGAAAATTGGCTGTGCCAAATACCGGGAGTTTAACCACGCTGAAGGCTACCGGGTTTTGTATTCCGTAGACGGAACGTTAGTGACAGCACATGCGATCCTGGCACATCGGCAGGACGTCCAGCAGTTGCTGTTTAAACGTCTGATCATGGCCTGATAGCCCTAATGCGTTTTGTACGGCAATAATACGAATTTAAAGAGCGTGTTTGTAAACTATCATAACAACATGATTAATATCACAAATTTCATCATTTTGACGGTATTTATTACAGTATCGTCTGGAAGTGGTTGTCATAAAACTCTGTGATAACAAGATGTTGGATGGTTCCTAAACCATTGAGTGGGAATAATATCCCCACACGTCACTGACGGATAATCGACAAAACCCTCTGTTTAGACAGGGGGTTTTTGTTTTATTTGGGGGTATAAAAGACCAAATGGCGTCTGTCTGAAATAACAGGATTAACGTTGAGCAGGCGTTTCGACAGACAGAGTAGACTGTTGCGCGTCTTTTTTGTCCTGATGATGATGCCAGGCGCCGATAGAAGAGTAGACAAAACGTCCAAAAAAGAAGATAAAGCTGATAAGCAATACGATACGGGTCATGCGACTGTTAAATCGATGTCGTTTTCGCATACTGGTTGCCTGACTCACAAAAGGTTCCTTAAGGGATGCCCATACGGGCGATAGATACATTAAGGCACACTGTGTCAGGCGGGTCAATTCTTGATTATGTAAAATTGCGTCAGTTGAATCATATCTCGTTGTTATGAAGAATAATGATATTATTTACATTAATAATATGAGAATGATAACACCGTGAAATAAAGGTAATAATTGATTAATGGGGACGGAATTATTTGATATACGTCAAAAATAACTTCCCGTTGATAACTAAAATCTGTGCGACATGTATGGTGAGTTTTTCATCTTAATTTTGACGTCAGGTGGGATGCCTGTCTGATTCACCCCTTAAGGATCCAGGGGTTCCGCTGAGCGTCTATGCGACTGAATAAAACTTATATTGCAATCAGAGATAAGTGGTGGGGACTGCCTCTGATTTTGCCTTCCCTGTTTTTACCGCTCGTGAGCCATACGAATACCTATGCGCATGTGGCCACCGGGGATGTCATCCTTTTCTACTTACCGTTATCACTCATGATGAGCCTGATGATTTTTTTCGGTTGGGCGGCATTACCCGGTATTGTTCTGGCGGTTTTTATTCGCAAATATCCGCAGGTAGGTCTGGCGGAAACATTGCCTGTTATTGCGCATTTTCTTATTGCTGTCGTGCTCAGCTGGGGCGGTTACCGTGTTTTTACGCCCCGACGTAACAACATCTCGCATGGTGACGCGCAGCTGGTCTTCCCCCGCATTTTTTGGCAAGTTTTTTGCCCCGCAACGCTATTTCTGGTGCTTTTCCAGTTCGCAGCCTTTGTGGGGTTGTATGAAAGCAAGTTGAGCTTAATGGGGGGAACACCATTTAACATCAACGCATTAATAAACTACCAGGGTATTCTGGTGGGCAATTTGATTGGTGTACCGCTCTTCTACTTTATTATTCGCGTTATTCGTAACCCGCTACATTTACGCGGCTATTATTCGCAATTAAAGTTACAGTTTGATGCCAAGGCCTCGCAAAAAGAGATCATTATTTGGTTGCTGGTATTGTCCGCTTTAATGTCTTTGCTTTGTATGCCACTGAATGAAAATAGTTCCATATTCAGCACGAACTATACTATGTCATTATTACTCCCGGTTATGTTATGGGGAGCGATGCGTTATGGCTATCGATTCATATCACTGCTATGGGCGCCAGTTTTAATTATTGCGATCCATAATTACAGAAGCTATACGCCCTATTATTCAGGTTACGATGTACAACTGGCGATTACCTCTTCCAGTTTCCTGGTTTTTTCTTTTATTGTGAATTACATGGCGGTGCTGGCGACGCGTCAGCGGATTGTGAGCAGTCGTGCCCGACGGCTTGCGTTTCTTGATCCGGTTGTCCATCTTCCCAATCTTCGTGCGCTCAACCGCGCGCTGAGAAATACGCCCTGGTCTGCGTTGTGCTTTCTGCGCGTTCCTGAACTCGAGTTTCTCGTGAAAAATTACGGAATAATGCTGCGTATCCAGTACAAGCAACAGCTCTCCCACTGGATTGCCGAAAAGTTGGGTCCTGATGAGCATGTTTACCAAATGTCCGGGCCTGACCTGCTGCTACGCTTAAATACAGAGTCACATCAGCAACGCATTGACGATCTGGATGAGCATATCAAGATGTTCCGGTTTGTCTGGGATGGCATGACGTTCCAGCCACAGGTGGGGATGAGCTATTGCTATGTGCGTTCCCCGGTAAATCACATTTACCTGTTGCTGGGGGAGTTGAGCACGACGGCTGAGCTGTCCATCATGACCAACACGCCGGAAAATTTAGAGCGTAGTGGTGCGATGAACATGCAGCGTAATCTGCGAGACAAAGTCGCAATGATGAACCGGTTACAGCATGCGCTGGAGCATGACCGTTTTTGTCTGATGGCGCAGCCAATCGAAGGGCTTCGCGGCGATGTTTATCATGAGATTTTACTGCGATTGCTGGATGATGACGGTGGCATGATCAACCCTGATGCCTTCCTGCCCGTCGCGCATGAGTTTGGTCTCTCCTCGAGAATTGATCTCTGGGTTATCGAACACACGTTACGCTTTATGGCGGAGAATCGTGCGCAGATGCCTGCCCGTCGCTTTGCGCTTAACCTGTCGGCGTCCTCGGTCTGTCGGGCCAGGTTTGCGCAGGATATCAGCAAACTGCTGAGCAAATACCAGATCGAAGCCTGGCAATTGATATTTGAAGTGACAGAAAGTCAGGCGCTGATGAATGCCGGACAGGCGGAGGCAACGCTGCAAAATCTGCAACAACTGGGCTGCCAAATCGCTATTGATGACTTCGGTACGGGTTACGCCAGTTATGCAAGGCTGAAAAACGTTAACGCCAATATTCTGAAGATTGACGGTAGTTTCATCCGCAATATCGTTTCGAATAGCCTCGACTATCAGATTGTGGCCTCAATCTGTCATCTGGCGCGTATGAAGAAAATGCAGGTGGTCGCTGAATTTGTCGAAAGCGAGGAGATTCGCCATGCCGCGATCTCTCTGGGGATTGACTATATGCAGGGATATTTAATTGGTGTGCCGCAGCCGTTAAGCGACACGCTGAAAGAGCAGGTGCCAGTGACTGGCACCTGAGTGTGCTTCACGCGGCGATTTCCGGTGAGCGTTCTTCTTCAATTTTCAGACGCCAGCCGGTCACCGCTTCCCAGTATTGCTGTTCTTTTTCCAGATCGAGCAAAACCAGCGCGTTCTGGCTGAACCAGTCGTGAGGGAAACGCAGGGTCCAGTGGTTGTCATCGGTGATGAGCGTCAGCGTAGGCGGTGTGGTCGTGGCCTGGCGCTGGTTGTTCAGCAGTACGCCAAGACGCAATAGCTGAATGAGCGGCAGGAACTGCTTCTTCTTAAACAGCGTAAAACGGGGGAGATCGTCCAGCTTCACCGCCTTACGATGGTAGCGAACCAGCGTGGCCATCATGGTTTGCTGCTCCTGATTAAAACCAGGCAAATCGCTGTTTTGCAGGATATACGCCGAGTGACGGTGCAGGCCGCTGTGATTAATGTTCAGTCCAACCTCATGCAACATCGCTGCCCATTTCAGCAACGCTTCAAGCTGCGGATGCGCCAGCTTCGGCTGCTGCGTTTGCCATTGGTCATACATCTGCATCGTGGTTTCCAGCACGCGTCGCGCCTGTTCGCTGTCGATATTGTACTGATTCGCCAGGCTGCTGGCGGTGCGACTGCGGACATCCTGATGGCGGAAGCGACCTTCCATTTCGTACAGCACGCCTTCGCGCAGCGCACCATCGGAAAGGCGTAACTCGCGGATCGCCAGCGCATCAAAGACACCGCATAAAATCGCCAGACCTGGAACAAAGACCGCTTTTCGCTCTTCAGATAACCCCGGCAGGCTTAGCGACTCGAAACTGCGGTGTTGCAGCAGTTCGGTTACCAGTCGGTCCAGACGTTCTGGGGTGATGAACCCGTCTTTCTCGCCCATTTCTAAGAGCACTTCGTGCGCGGCTTTGATGGTGCCAGAGGCCCCCAGCGCAACGTTCCAGCCCTGAATACGGAATTGCCAGGTCAGGGTTTCAAGCTTCTGCGCCGCCGCCATTCTGGCACGCTGGAAGTTTTCCTTGCTGATGACGCCGCCGGGGAAATAGATCTGGGCAAAACTGACGCAACCCATACGACGGCTTTCAACCAGCTTCGGTTCGAAGTTTTCCCCAATGACCAGCTCCGTCGAGCCGCCGCCAATGTCGATGACCAGCTTGCGGCCTTTTTCCGGTTGCGTATGTTCTACGCCCATAAAGATCAGACGCGCTTCTTCATTGCCGGAAATGATCTCGATCGGATAGGGGATAACCTTTTCCGCTCGTTTGAGAAAATCGGTGGCGTTTTGCGCCTGACGAAGCGTATGGGTACCGACAATACACACGCTGGAGGGGGCGAACCCCTGAAGACGTTCAGCAAACAGTGACAGGCAGCTTAGCCCGCGCTCCATTGCCTCTTCGCTCAGCATGTTGTCTTCGCCGAGACCATCCGCCAGATGCACGCGCTGTTTCAGGCGACCGATAATCTGCATGGCGCCATCCACCACACGGGCAATCACCATGTGAAAACTGTTTGAACCGAGGTCGACCGCCGCAAACTCCTGCGGTCGTGGGGTCTTATCATGTATTGGCATAGCGTTAGTCAGATTGCTCGAGTGATTTGATATAGTCGTAAATAGCCAGTTGCGACTGCACTTTGCGGCGGTTTCCACGCGGCACGTAGCGATTACTCAGTTCTTTATCGATGTAGCGGGCTTTTACCGTATCGCTGAACAGGATGTCAATAATATCCAGCACCCGCTGCTTCAGGCGCGGATCAAGCAGCGGCGTCGCCACCTCAATGCGGTAGTCGATATTACGCGTCATCCAGTCGGCGGAAGAGAGATAGACCTGCTTATCGCCGCCGTTTTCGAAGATATACACCCGGTCATGCTCAAGATAGCGGTCCACAATACTGATGACGCGAATATTATCGCTGATACCTTCCAGATTCGGAATAAGCGAGCACATACCACGAATCAACAGATTGACCGGTACACCTGAGCTGGAGGCGGCATACAGCCGATCGACCAGCCCTTTGTCCACCAGGTTATTCAGTTTCAGTGTGATGCCGGAGGGGAGTCCCTGTTGAGCGTTGGCGATTTCACGATCGATCATCTCATACAGCAGGCGGCGCGAGTTTTGCGGCGAGACCAGCAGATAATCAAACGTCACCGGGCGATACGGGTTCTCGATAAAATTGAACACCCGACGGACTTCGTTAGTGATCCGCGCGTCGGCGGTCAACAGCGAATAGTCGGTATACAGACGCGCGGTTTTTTCGTTGAAGTTACCGGTGCCGATATGGGCGTAACGCACCACCTCTTCGCCTTCTTTGCGCGAAATCAGGAACAGCTTGGCGTGAATTTTTAAGCCGGGCGCGGAGAAGATGACATGCACGCCCGCTTCCGTCAGGCGTTTCGCCCAGTGAATGTTGGCCTCTTCATCAAATCGTGCCTGTAACTCCACCACAACGGTCACTTTTTTACCGTTATGGGCGGCGTGGATCATTGAGTCGATGATCCGCGAGTCTTTTGCCACGCGGTAGATGTTGATTTTGATTGCCAGCACGCTCGGGTCAAACGAAGCCTGGCGCAGCAGTTCCAGAACGTGCTCAAAGGTGTGATACGGATAGTAAAGCAACACATCGCGTTCACGAATGGCGTCAAATCCGTTACGGAACTTCTCTTTATCAAACCAGATATGGCGTAAGCGCGGCAGCGGCTTATTCACCAGATTGGCTTTGCCGACATTAGGGAAGTTAATGAAATCTTTGAAGTTGTGATAACGCCCGCCGGGAACGATAGAGTCATAGCGTGAAATCGTCAGCTTCTCGCGCAGCACTTCGACCAGTGCATTAGGCATGTCGCGCTGATAAACAAAACGCACCGGCTCGGCGGTCAGACGCTGTTTCAGGCTGGAGGACATCAGCTCCATCAGGCTGGATTCCATCTCGTGCACCAGATCGTACTCGGCGTCACGGGTCATCTTCATGGAATAGGCATTCAGTGCGTCATAATCAAAGAAGCCCTTAAAGATGTCGTCCAGACAGTAGCGCAGAATGTTATCCAGCAGGATCATTGGTTTACGGCGACGCGGGGCTTCCGGCGGCAGATTCACAAAGCGTGGAACCTTGTCAGACGGAATTTCCAGCAGCGCATAGCGAATGGTGTCGCCGCGAATAATTTCGACTGCCAGATAGGTGTAGTCATCCTTCAGGAACTGTACCAGATCCGTTTCGCGGTTAATTAAAATAGGGGTGATGTGCTGGCGCAGATACTGCTTGAAATAGTGGCGCAGCCAGCTTTGCTGATTGACTGACAGTTGACGCTCGTTGATCAGGAAGATCTGATTACGCGCCATCTCCAGCAGCAGTTCGTTATACAGGCCATCGAATTCCTGGTCGGCTTTCAGTACGCGGGACTGGATTTTTCCTAACAGGTGGCGAGAATGTGAATTTGAACCCTGTTCTTCGCTGATGATGATGCGACGTTTGAGCTCTGCGAAGCGAACTTTGTAGAATTCATCCAGGTTATTGGAATAGATGCCTAAGAAACGCATCCGTTCAATTAGCGGGTTTGATTTATCCGCGGCTTCCTGGAGCACACGTTCGTTGAACGCTAACCAGCTGAGCTCTTTCTCGATATAAAGCTTTTCCTGACCCATTAATACTTATACTCCGTTTTATTCACGGGACACTGCCTGATTATTATGGCGAGCATTGCGCTCAGATGTCCAACTGTGCCAGAAAAATATGACAATAAACCGTCTGATCGCAAAGGGGAAGGGGGACTGGAGGTCTGAAGAGAAGCGCTGGCCGGATAAGGGATGACATCCGTTATCCGGCACCGTTTTTACTCGTCGGCAGCGTAGCCCTGTGGCGGCAGGCGAACACCGTCCAGCCAGGCGGCGTTATCGCGCATTTTCAGCCGTCCGTCCACAAACCAACTGACGACCAGCGGGTAAATGGCGTGTTCCTGAACCTGAACGCGGGCGGTGATTTCATCTTCGTCATCGCCCTCAAAAACCGGAACTTTGGACTGCAAAATGACCGGTCCGCCGTCGAGCTCGTCAGTGACAAAGTGGACCGAGGTGCCGTGTTCCTCATCGCCGTTTTCCAGCGCCTGACGGTGGGTGTGCAAACCGGGATATTTGGGCAACAGGGAAGGGTGAATATTCAGCAGTCGACCGTTGTAGTGCGCGACGAACGCCGGGCTCAGAATGCGCATAAAACCGGCCAGCACCACCACGTCAGGCGCATACGCGTCGATCTCAAGGATCAGCTCGCGGTCAAATGCTTCACGGCTGGAAAACTGATCCGCCGTTAGCGTATGGGCCGGGATTGCCGCTTTTCTGGCACGCTCAAGGCCGAACGCGTCGGCCTTGTTGCTGAATACTGCCCGCAGGGTGCCGTTGATTTTCTTCTCTTTGCAGGCATCAATAATCGCCTGCAAATTGCTTCCGTTACCGGAAATAAGCACCACAATATTCATTATTCAATAACCACGCGCTGCGCGGAATCGGAAGCCTTGATGACGCCGAGCTTCCAGGCTTTTTCACCTTTTGCCTTCAGCAGGGTAAGGGCGTTGTCTACTTCTGCCGCCGGAAGAGCAATGACCATGCCGACGCCGCAGTTAAAGGTACGATACATTTCATGCTGGCTGACGTTACCGGCGCTTTGCAGCCAGTTAAAAACAGCTGGCCACTGCCAGGAGGATTCATCGATCACCGCCTGCGTGTTGTCCGGCAGTACGCGCGGAATGTTTTCCCAGAAGCCGCCGCCGGTCAGGTGCGCGATAGCGTGCACATCAACCTTTTCAATCAATTCCAGAATCGATTTCACGTAGATGCGGGTCGGCGCCAGCAGGTGGTCGGCCAACGGTTTGCCTTCCAGAACCGTCGTTTCTGGATCGCAGCCGCTGACTTCAACAATTTTACGTACCAGTGAGTAACCGTTGGAGTGCGGACCGCTGGAACCCAGTGCAATCAACACATCGCCATCGGCCACTTTGGAACCGTCAATGATGTCTGATTTTTCGACCACGCCGACGCAGAAACCCGCGACGTCATAATCTTCACCGTGATACATCCCCGGCATTTCAGCGGTTTCCCCGCCGACCAGCGCGCAGCCGGATTGCAGGCAGCCTTCGGCGATACCGTTAATCACGCTGGCTGCGGTATCCACATCCAGTTTGCCAGTGGCGTAGTAGTCGAGGAAAAACAGCGGCTCAGCACCCTGAACGACCAGGTCGTTGACGCACATCGCCACGAGATCAATGCCGATGGTATCGTGACGCTTCAGATCCATCGCCAGACGCAGTTTTGTCCCGACGCCATCAGTACCGGAAACCAGCACTGGTTCACGATATTTTTGCGGCAATGCGCACAGCGCACCGAAGCCACCCAAACCACCCATCACTTCCGGGCGGCGAGTTTTCTTCACTACGCCTTTGATTCGATCCACCAGAGCATTACCCGCGTCAATATCAACACCGGCATCTTTGTAGCTAAGAGAGGTTTTATCGGTCACTGCCTGGTTCCCCACGTTTTCTTACGGTAAAAGTAAAATTCGGCGCAATTCTAGCAGGGAAAGCAAACGTTTGCGAGCCTGTGTTGCATCCGTTTTTATCTGTCGAGATTTGCTGCATTTTCTCCGCGGCGCGGTGTTTTTATGACCTGAACCACGAAAATGAAACCGGGTTCAGTTTCACCCTTGAAAGCAGTGCCGGGATTGCTCAGTATCATACTGAAACCGGTTTCTTTTTTGTCATAGCAAATTAACGAGGGAAACTATGTCTGGATTTAACGCGAATTTCATGTGGGGCGGGGCGGTCGCCGCTCATCAGCTTGAGGGCGGCTGGCAGGAAGGCGGAAAAGGGATCAGCGTTGCTGACGTCATGACGGCGGGCGCTCATGGCGTGGCGCGAGAAATTACCGATGGCGTGCTGCCCGGCAAAAACTACCCTAACCACGAGGCGATCGATTTTTATCATCGCTACAAAGAAGACATTAAGCTTTTCGCTGAAATGGGCTTTAAATGTTTCCGGACGTCCATTGCCTGGACGCGCATTTTCCCACTTGGGGATGAAACGCAGCCAAACGAGGCGGGACTGCAATTTTACGACGATCTGTTTGATGAATGCCTGAAGTATGGCATTGAACCGGTAATTACCCTGTCGCATTTCGAGATGCCCTACCATCTGGTGACGGAGTATGGCGGCTGGCGCAACCGGAAGCTGATCGACTTTTTTGTCCGCTTTGCGAAGGTCGTCTTTACCCGCTATCAGGGCAAAGTGAAGTATTGGATGACCTTCAATGAGATCAACAACCAGGCCAATTACCATGAGGATTTTGCACCGTTCACGAACTCCGGCCTGAAGTATCAGCCAGGTGAAGATCGTGAACCGGTAATGTACCAGGCGGCGCACTATGAACTGGTGGCCAGTGCGCTGGCGGTGAAGGCGGCACGAGAAATTAACCCGGCATTGCAGATCGGCTGCATGATCGCCATGTGCCCCATCTACCCACTGACCTGTGCGCCAAACGACATGATGATGGCGATGAACGCCATGCACCGTCGCTACTGGTTTACCGATGTGCATGTGCGGGGGAAATATCCGCTGCATATTCTCAACTATTTTACGCGCCGCGAGTTTGACCTCGATATCATGGAAGAAGACCGTGTTGCTCTGTCCGAAGGCTGCGTCGACTACATCGGTTTTAGCTATTACATGTCGTTTGTCACCAAAGCGACAGACGATAACCCGCAACTCGATTATGACGAGAGCAAAAGTCTGGTCTCCAATCCCTACGTACAGAAATCGGACTGGGGCTGGCAGATTGATCCGGTGGGATTGCGCTATTCGCTGAACTGGTTCTGGGATCACTACCAGTTGCCGTTGTTTATCGTTGAGAACGGGTTTGGTGCGATTGATGTTCAGTTGCCTGACGGCACCGTGGATGACAGCTACCGTATCGAGTATATGGCGGCACATCTTCGTGAAATGAAAAAAGCGGTGGAAGAGGATGGCGTGGATCTCATGGGGTACACGCCGTGGGGATGTATCGATTTGGTTTCTGCGGGAACGGGAGAGATGAAAAAACGCTACGGGTTTATCTACGTTGATAAAAATAATGACGGTAGTGGGACGCTGGCGCGCAGTCGTAAGAAATCTTTCGCCTGGTATCAGCAGGTGATAAAAAGTAACGGTGAATCCCTCTGATTTCAGCCACTTGATACTTGGCCCCGCACAGAATGCGGGGCGTGTTTTATACTCATCACCCAAACGTATACTACTTTGCTTGATCCAGGTCATGCATACGTTATGTTGCGCCAGAGAGGAAAAGCGGTATAATCCGGCGATTTTTTTTGTGGTTGCCACTCGTCTGAGGAAAGGAGAAGAGTATGAAGATCGTGGAAGTCAAACACCCACTCGTCAAACACAAGCTGGGTCTGATGCGTGAGAACGATATCAGCACCAAACGCTTTCGTGAACTCGCCTCGGAAGTAGGCAGTCTGCTGACCTACGAAGCGACTGCGGGCCTGGAAACCGAAAAAGTAACCATTGAAGGCTGGAATGGTCCGGTCGAAGTGGATCAAATCAAAGGCAAAAAAATTACCGTTGTACCTATCCTGCGTGCCGGTCTGGGCATGATGGAAGGCGTGCTGGAAAACGTACCCAGCGCACGTATCAGCGTGGTCGGCATGTACCGCAACGAAGAAACGCTTGAGCCGGTCCCGTATTTCCAGAAGCTGGTATCCAATATCGACGAGCGCATGGCGCTGATCGTCGACCCGATGCTGGCAACCGGGGGTTCTGTTATCGCCACTATCGATCTGCTGAAAAAAGCGGGCTGCAGCAGCATCAAAGTGCTGGTGCTGGTGGCGGCGCCGGAAGGGATCGCCGCGCTGGAAAAAGCGCATCCGGATGTGGAACTCTACACCGCGTCGATCGACCAGGGCCTGAACGAGCACGGATACATTATTCCGGGGCTGGGTGATGCCGGCGATAAGATTTTTGGTACGAAGTAAGTGAATAACTGATAAATAGCCGACTTTAAGAGTCGGCTTTTTTTTGAATAAAACAACTCAACGATTCATAACAAACACACTCAGAGGAAAACACTATGACGCGCCGTGCTATCGGGGTGAGTGAAAGACCGCCACTTTTACAGACAATCCCGCTTAGTTTGCAACACCTGTTCGCCATGTTTGGCGCAACCGTGCTGGTGCCAGTTCTGTTTCATATCAACCCGGCTACCGTTCTGTTGTTCAACGGGATCGGGACCTTGCTGTATCTCTTTATCTGTAAAGGAAAAATTCCTGCCTATTTAGGTTCAAGCTTCGCGTTTATCTCACCGGTTCTGCTGCTGTTGCCGTTGGGATACGAAGTGGCGCTGGGCGGCTTCATCATGTGTGGTGTGCTGTTCTGCCTGGTTTCTTTCATTGTCAAGAAAGCGGGAACCGGCTGGCTGGACGTGATGTTTCCTCCTGCGGCAATGGGCGCAATCGTTGCCGTCATCGGTCTTGAACTGGCAGGCGTGGCCGCTGGTATGGCTGGATTGCTGCCTGCGGAAGGACAATCTGCGGATTCGAAGACCATTATTATCTCGATGGTGACGCTGGCGGTGACCGTGTTTGGCTCGGTGCTGTTTCGTGGTTTCCTTGCGATTATCCCGATCCTGATTGGGGTACTGGCAGGTTATGCACTGTCATTTGCGATGGGCGTGGTTGATACCACACCGATTGCCGAGGCGCACTGGTTTGCGCTGCCGACCTTCTACACGCCGCGCTTTGAGTGGTTCGCCATTCTGACTATTCTGCCTGCGGCGCTGGTGGTGATTGCCGAACACGTCGGTCACCTCGTGGTGACGGCGAATATCGTCAAAAAAGATCTGGTTCGCGATCCGGGTCTGCATCGCTCGATGTTTGCCAACGGTTTGTCGACGGTGATTTCTGGCTTCTTTGGCTCCACGCCGAACACCACCTACGGTGAGAACATTGGTGTAATGGCAATCACCCGTGTTTACAGTACCTGGGTAATTGGCGGCGCGGCGATTTTCGCGATTCTGCTGTCCTGCGTCGGTAAACTGGCGGCGGCGATCCAGATCATTCCGCTACCGGTGATGGGTGGGGTGTCATTGCTGCTGTACGGGGTGATCGGGGCATCCGGTATTCGCGTGCTGATTGAATCGAAAGTGGATTACAACAAAGCGCAGAACCTGATCCTGACCTCTGTCATTCTGATCATTGGCGTCAGCGGCGCGAAAGTGCACATTGGCGCGGCGGAGCTGAAAGGAATGGCGCTGGCGACGATCGTTGGGATCGGTCTGAGCCTGATCTTCAAGCTGATTTCTGTCCTGCGCCCGGAAGAAGTGGTGCTGGACGCGGAAGATGCGGATACGCCGAAGCCGTAAAATGGGATCCGGGCAGTGATGCTGCCCGGTTCTAACGCGACGGAATTCTGTGGTAAACTCATCACGATTTTAATGAAATCTGGGTTGAGGTCTCTCTGAACACACCGGCACAGCTCTCTTTGCCACTTTATCTGCCTGACGACGAAACGTTTGCAAGTTTCTGGCCGGGAGATAACGCCTCTTTACTGGCCGCACTGCAAAACGTGCTGCGCCAGGAGCATAGCGGATACATCTATCTCTGGTCGCGTGAAGGCGCCGGCCGCAGCCATTTGCTGCATGCTGCCTGTGCTGAATTATCGCAGCGTGGTGATGCCGTGGGCTATGTGCCGCTGGACAAGCGCACCTGGTTTGTACCGGAAGTGCTCGACGGGATGGAACACCTGTCGTTAGTCTGTATCGACAATATTGAATGTGTCGCGGGTGATGAAGAGTGGGAGATGGCGATATTTGATCTCTACAACCGCATTCTGGAATCCGGAAAAACGCGGTTACTGATCACCGGCGATCGTCCTCCACGGCAGTTAAAGCTGGGGTTGCCCGATCTGGCCTCGCGTCTGGATTGGGGGCAAATCTACAAGCTGCAACCGCTGTCGGATGAAGATAAGCTGCAGGCGCTACAGCTACGCGCCCGACTGCGCGGATTTGAACTCCCGGAAGACGTGGGGCGCTTCTTGCTCAAACGGCTCGACAGAGAAATGCGCACGCTGTTTATGACGCTCGATCAGCTTGATCACGCCTCCATCTCCGCGCAGCGCAAATTGACCATTCCGTTCGTGAAAGAAATTCTGAAGCTCTAGCCGAAATACAAGGTTACGCATCGCAGTCGGTCTGATAAGCGTAGTACCATCAGGCAGAACGGTGCGGATGCCGGAGGGCGACGTCGCCTTATCCGGCCTGATTACCCAAACAAACGCCCTCACTCAGAGGGTGACTTCTCAACTGCCAGATCGTTAAGTAAATGCTGCATCAGCAGTGGAATCGGTCTGCCCGATGCCACGCTTCTTCCTCCTTCGCGCCACAACGCCGTACCGCTGACGTCGAGATGCGCCCATGGAATCGTCGCCGGACAAAAATGATGAAGCAGCCAGGCCGCCGATGCGCTGATTGCCGCGTTGTTAGTCGGCGTATTGCACAGATCGGCAATCGCGCTCTCCGTTTGTTTTTTCAGGTGAGCGTCCAATGGCAGCGACCAGACTCTGTCTCCGCTCTGTTCACCGGCAACGGTTAACGCCGCACGCAGCGCGCTATCCTGGGTCATCAATCCACTCAGCTCATAGCCCAGCGCTTTCACCACGGCGCCGGTCAGCGTTGCTAAATCAATGATATAGCGAGTCTCTTTGTGGCGCTGGCTGGCCCAGGCAATGGCGTCAGCAAGTACCAGTCGTCCTTCGGCGTCGGTGTTGTTGATCTCCACCGTCATCCCGTTACAGGCGCGTGCTACGCTACCCGGCTGCATGGCGTCGGGACCAATGGCGTTTTCCGCCAGCGCCAGTACGCCCATGACTCGGACCGGCAGCGCCAGCCGGGCAATACTCAGCATCAGCCCAAGCACGTTGGCTGCGCCGCACATGTCGTACTTCATGGTGTACATGCCCGCGCCTTCTTTCAGCCACAAACCGCCGGTGTCGAAAGTGATGCCTTTCCCGACATAGCTGCGCACCGGGCCGCTGCTGACGCCGTCGTAATGAATCGCCAGCAGGCGGGGCGGGCGGCTGGAGCCTTTCCCCACGGCGTGCAGCAAGCCAAGGCCTTGCGCTACGATGGCCTGTTCGTCCAGCACTTCGCAGCGCAGGTCAGGGTAAGCCGCGCATAGACGTTGGGCCTCTTCGACAACGACCTGCGGTGTACACTGCTCGGATGGCATATCCGCCAGGCGGCGGGCGGCGACCATGCCGTTGGCAATGGCCTGCTGCCGACGGAAAATTTCCTCTAACGCTTCCTGCTGTTCGGGTAAACAAAGCGCCGTTATGTGGTCGAGTCGTATCGTCGCGTTGTCTGTAGTTTTCAGTTGCAGGTCGTCAAGGCGATGTACCTGATTGAACAGAAAACGCAGAACCTGAAGCAGCACGGTTTCGTGTATTTCGCGAACATCAATGATCACGTGAGAACTGACCGGCGTGGTGAACAGTGGACGTAATGCGTTCAGCAAACCGTCGGTCAGGTTGTCCTGCCACAGTGCTGATGGAATGAGGGTGATGCGTTTGTAAGGGGCGCAGCCAAAACAGGTATCCGCCATGTTACCCGTGGCACGCATTTCGTTTATCAGCGCGGTGTCTGGTAACTGTTGGCTTGTGGGACGGGCAATCAGGTGCGCGTTGGGTTGCGCCTCTGAAAGGGACTGAATCAACTGATATGTCATCATTATTCTTCCTCTATTGGCGCACGGATCCGTGCCGCATAGGCCTGCATCCACGCCTCATCGACTGGCTGGTAATACGTCTTTTCGTGCCGACGTTCCGCGAGATAGACGGTGAGTGGATGACTGGCGGTGGCAACGGTAAACGAGAAGGTTTTGATATTGGTCGCCGCGCCAAATTCTCCCCGGTGATTCATACACACGACGGATAAATCGCCCACCCTGCCAAAGCGGGACATCAGGTTGTCCTCCAGTTCAAAAACCACTGAGTCCGCAGCCTGCTGCGGTGTCATGCCCTGTGCCATACGGCGAACGATTTCGTAGCTGGTGCAACCCTTCATCAGGTCTTCGCCAACGCCAGTGGCGGTCGCGGCGCCGATTTGACTGTCGCAGTAGAAGCCGGAACCAATAATCGGGGAATCTCCCAGACGACCGCGTTTTTTCATAAACAGACCGCTGGTGGAGGTCGCCACGCTCATCGAACCTTGTGTGTCCAGTCCGATAATGCCGACGGTATCATGGCCGTCATAAGGACTCAGTCCCTTATCCAGCGTCTCGCGGCAGCGTTTGCGATAGTGTTGGATGGCGCGGTCGGTAAGCATGGTTTTTTCTGCAAACCCCTGGCTTAACGCCCATTCTCGTGCACCCTGGCCGACAAGCAGGCTGTTATACCGTTGACGACTCAGGGCGTGCGCAACGCGTACCGGATTGGCGATATCCACGAGATTGCCCACGGCGCCGAACGCCAGCGTGTCGCCATCCATGAATGCGGCATCCAGTTCCACCTCACCCTTTTCGGTTGGCAGTCCGCCGTAGCCAACGGACTTGTATAATGGGAAGTCCTCAACTGCGGCAACGGCATCGACTACCGCACTGGCCGCTGTTTGGCCTGCAGCCAGCGCGGAAGCGGACTCAGTAACGCCTTCAAGCGCCATTCGCCAGGTGGCGATAATTCCCCACATGTTTTACTCCTGTTTAACGGGTGTACTCTCGTTTTGTGCCAGCGTGGTGACTTCCGCCGCGCGGTACTGTTTATCGACAATACGCATAAATGGCAGATAGAGCATTGCGCCAATCAGTAAATTGATGATCTGCATGACGCTACCGCTGAGATGGCCTGTGACGATAAAACCACTGATAACCGGCGGCAGCGTCCATGGAATAAACACGCCCGTCGTGACGGCAACAGCGCCAATTTTCATTGCGACGTACTGGATGGTGACTAACACCAGAGGCACCAGGTTGAACGGTATTAGCATGATGGGGTTCATGATGACCGGCAGACCGAACAGAATGGGTTCGTTGATATTGAAAATCGATGCGCCAGCTCCCAGTCGGGCCACTTCCCGCATGTTTTTACTGCGGGCAAAAATCAGCATTGCGATAACCAGCGATAAGGTTGCGCCAGCGCCCCCCATCCAGATCATGTCAAAAAACTGCTCGGTGATAATATGCGGTGGCGTAACGCCCGCCTGAATGGCGGCGATGTTATCCGTCTGGTTCTCCATCCACAGTGGCCGGATAATGCCGTTGATCATTGAGCCAGAGTTAATCCCTACCGACCATAAAATCGTGATGCTGAAAACCGTCATCAGCGCGCCAAAATAGGAGGTGCCATAGTGACGAACCGGCGTCGCAACCACTTCATAGATAAAGCGGTGAATTGTCTGGTAGTGGGTATTTTCAAACAGGATGCGAATAATCAGCACCAGGATCATTACCAACAGGGCGGGGATCAGCGCGGCAAATGATTCCTGCACGGCAGGCGGAACCCCTTCGGGCATCTTGATGACCAGTTTTTTGCGTTTCAGCCAGCAGAACAATTCCGTCCACAGCAACGAGCCAATCATTGCCACAAATAGCCCTTTAGTGCCGATCCATTCTACTGGTATCACGGTGATGCCGCCGTTATCCGCAACTTTGATAAACGGGGTGAGGATCAGAAAGCAGACCAGCGCCAGGATGCCGCAGGAGATACGGTCTTCACCGTAATGTTCCGCCAGACGGTAGGCAACCAGGAAACTGATGAACAGTGACATCGTTGAGAACACCGCGTTAAACGGGATCTCGATAATACTGCTCCAGCTTTCACCAAACGCGCCAGACATAAATTGCTGATAGGTCTGGTTCGGAAAGGAGGAAATAACCAGCAGAATGGAGCCGACGATAATGAACGGCATAAAGGAAACATAAGCGCCGCGGATCGCGCCCAGGTGACGCTGCTGCGCCGTTTTGGCCGCAAGCGGCATCAGTTTTGCTTCAAGAAATCCCAGAACATTGTTCATTGTGAACTCCGTACAAGATCGGATGAGAGTATTTATGGTATGCCAGAGGATTATCAGGGAAGCTCCGCAGTCGAAAGGTGAATCTGGTCACAATGTGTTCGCCTTATAAATATAAATCTCATATGATTAGTTATCTCTTTGGAAAAGGATTTGGCGATGGAAATAAAACTGCATGCCAATGCCACCACGACACCGCGCATCCGTCGTTATCTGCAGCAGTCGGATAAAAGCGACAGAGCGCTGGCCGCTGAGCTGGGGATTTCCGTCACCACGGTCAGGCGCTGGCGACAACGTGAGCAGACTGCCGATCGGCAAACTACGCCGAAAGTGATACATAAAGCGATGAGACAAGAGCAGATTGCGCTGATTAACGGACTGCGGGATGCGACCGGCGCGCCGTTAGATGAGCTTTTGTTACTGGTCAATGAAGGGCTGGGCATTCACGTTTCCCGTGCGACGCTAAATCGTTATCTTAAACCTGCAAGGTTGATGCGTCAGGGGACACTTTTGCAGGGGAAAAAGGCACTGAAGGCCGGGCATTTCCCTCATGTGCTTGAGGTGCATCACCTCCCGCTTTCACTGCATATGGAGGATGGCGGGGAGCATCATGTGCTCTGGGCTCGTGAACCGGTGAGCGGCTGGTGCTACGCGCGACTGTATGCCGGGATTTCGCCGCATCTGGTCATGAAATGGCTGGATGCGCTGCTGACAGCCTGTCCGGCTGATATACAATCTATTGAGACATTCTTTTCTGACACCCATCTTGATGGGCTGGAACAGGGGCTGATAGCACGAGGAATGACGCACTACATAAACCATAACGTGCAGAATGCGATTCAGGTTAACCTTCCGCTGGTGGCGATTGTGCCGCGGGTAAAGGACGTATCAGCCAGTCAACTGCTGGCAGAAATTTGCGAAAGTTATAATACCGGCAAGGCGCAGAAAAAACTGGGGGAGATGACGCCGCAGGCTTTTCTCGAAGCACTACGGCGGGAGTGATTAGCCGATGATTTCCAGCACGTGTTCCGGTGGACGGCCAATACGCGCCTGGCCGTTCGCCACTACAATTGGACGTTCCATCAGTTTCGGGTGTTCCACCATCGCCTGAATCAATTCATCTTCACT
Source organism: Citrobacter sp. CtB7.12 (assembly GCF_001297795.1). Lineage (NCBI taxonomy): Bacteria > Pseudomonadati > Pseudomonadota > Gammaproteobacteria > Enterobacterales > Enterobacteriaceae > Citrobacter > Citrobacter sp. CtB7.12. The sequence continues at coordinate 147,215 of NZ_LIFT01000006.1, forward strand.
CAGACTGCTGTCAGCCAGGTTGAGCGACGCGTAGAGATCCTCTTTTCGGCGCATCAGTTCCCGGGCGCTTTCCATGCCCAGCATCTTCAACAACTGACGCAGCGTTGCGGCATCGGCAGGCGTTTCCAGGTAAAGCACCACTTCTGGCTCCACACCGTGCGATTGCAGCAGGTTCAGCGTTTCGCGGCTCTTGGAGCAGCGCGGGTTATGGTAGATTTTTACGGCCTTTGACATGGAGAATCCTTTTTACATTTTCGTGTACGGCTTAAAGCGTTCCTGCAACTGGCGCAGTTGGTCGATGCGCGCATCGTAACGCGCCTGTTGTTGGCTGCCCAGCTTCACTTGCGAACTGGCGCTGCTCAGTAACGAGATGGCCTGATCGAGACGGCCCGCCAACGCATACCCTTCCGCACGCGCGGCCAGTTCCTGATCGCGGTTATACAGCGCGGCTTCCGCCTGCGCCAACAGATCCCAGCCGTTGGCGTCGTCCTTGTTATTAAAGGTATAACGGTTAAGGATGGTTGCCGCTTCTTGTGGCTGACCGCCCTGTAGCAGGGCGTTCGCAAGGTTAAGTTGCAAAACCGGGTTGACTCGCAAATCACGCGCTTTTTTCAGTCGGGCAATCGCGTCACTGGTTTTCTTTTGTCCGAGGTCGATGTCGGTGGCCAGATCCAGATACCAGGCGTTATTGGGCTCAGCGGACAGCAGCGGTTGCAGCGCTTTGCGAGCCTCGTCGTATTTATTGGCTTCCATCGCCTGTAACGCACGGCCATACTGCGCTGCGCGCTGCTGTCGGACGTTACCTTTTGCCCACTCGTCGAGCATGTCGCTGGTCAGTTGGTTTCGCCCGGAGTTATACATCCCCAAAGTTCGCGCTTTCGCCAGATAGAAATCTTCAGAGGATTGCACCACCACCGGACGCATCTGGTTTGCGCGATTGCGGGTATCTGAAAGACGACTTTCCGGCAGGGGGTGGGTCAGCAAAATTTCAGGCGGACGCGAGGAGTAACGCGCCTGGTCGAGCAGTTTTTCCAGGAAGGTCGGCATCGCCTGCGGATCGAATCCAGAACGTTGTAAAACCTGAATGCCGATACGGTCTGCTTCCTGTTCATTCTGCTGCGTGAAGCTAATCATTCCTTGACGCGATCCCGCCAGCGTGCCGGTGAGCGCGGCCATCCCGGCCTGAGGGCTCGCCATCGCCAATAGAATGGAGCCTAACGCGCCAACCCAGGTCAGCGGCGCGCTGCGTTTCTGATCTTCCATGGCGCGCGCAAGGTGGCGCTGGGTGACGTGCGAGATTTCGTGCGCCATAACTGAGGCGAGCTGACTTTCGTTATCGGAATAGCGAAACAGGGCAGAGTGCAGCACGACGTTACCGCCAAAAAAAGCAAAGGCGTTGATTTCGTCATTGTTAATCAAAAAGAAATGGAAGGGCGTCTTGACCGAATCGGCGTGTGAAACCAGACGCATACCCAACCCATTAATGTACTGAACCAGCAGCGGATCGTTAATCAGCGGCGCGCTGCCACGCAGCTGGCGTACATAATAATCGCCCATCTGCATTTCCTGACCGATGGAAAGCGTACTTGCCGCCGAGGTTCCCATGTCCGGCAAGCTGTCCGCGGAGTTTGCGAACGCGGGAGCCACCTGACTCAGGGTCAGCGCGGCAATGAGGGTAGCAACCAGGTTCTTCTTAAACTGCCTGAACATAACCTCTGTCCTGTTTTCTTTGAGATAGTCATTTGACCGATGCCGGGTCGTATCGTTCCGTGTCTGCCGACACAGGCAGTGTAACGGCGAAATTTGTCGATGAATACCCTGCACAAATGACTTTTCAGTTTCCAGAATCAGCAATAAAAAGCGAAGTCTTTTTTGTGACATTTCGATACAATTCGGGATCGCAATCCCGCTATTGAGGTTCAGGGAAGGTTTTATGCTCGAAATGTTGATGCAATGGTATCGCCGTCGCTTTAGCGACCCCGAGGCGATTGCCTTGCTGGTTATTCTGGTTGCCGGGTTTGGCATTCTTTTCTTTTTTAGCGGATTACTGGCGCCGCTGCTGGTTGCCATTGTGCTGGCGTACCTGCTGGAATGGCCAACGGTGCGTCTTGAAGCCATCGGCTGCTCGCGCCGCTGGGCGACCTCTCTCGTGCTGATCGTATTTGTCGGCATTTTGCTGTTGATGGCCTTTGTGGTGATGCCGGTGGCATGGCAACAGGGGATCTTACTGATTCGCGACATGCCAGGCATGTTGAACAAACTGTCGGATTTTGCCGCTACGCTGCCGCGTCGTTATCCGGCTTTAATGGATGCGGGCATTATCGATGCGATGGCGGAAAATATGCGCACCCGCATGCTGACGATGGGCGATTCGGTAGTGAAATATTCGCTGGCCTCTTTGGTCGGGCTGCTGACTCTGGCGGTCTATCTGGTGCTGGTGCCGCTGATGGTGTTCTTCCTCGTCAAAGATAAAGAGCAAATGCTGAACGCCGTGCGTCGTGTGCTGCCGCGTAATCGCGGGCTGGCGGGGCAGGTCTGGAAGGAGATGAACCAGCAAATCACTAACTACATCCGCGGCAAGGTGCTGGAGATGGTGGTGGTGGGCGTGGCGACCTGGCTGGGCTTCCTGATGTTTGGCCTCAACTACTCACTGCTACTGGCCGTGCTGGTGGGGTTCTCGGTACTCATTCCCTATATTGGCGCTTTTGTAGTCACCATTCCTGTGGTAGGCGTTGCGCTGTTCCAGTTCGGTCTGGGGACCGAGTTCTGGAGTTGTTTCGCCGTCTATTTGATTATCCAGGCGCTGGACGGCAACCTGCTGGTGCCGGTGCTGTTTTCTGAAGCAGTCAATTTGCATCCGCTGGTGATTATCCTGTCAGTGGTGATCTTTGGCGGCCTGTGGGGATTCTGGGGCGTGTTCTTCGCCATTCCGCTGGCGACGTTAATCAAGGCCGTTGTCCATGCCTGGCCGGATGCGCAGGTCGTTGACGAGTCCTGATGCGTTTATGTAACAGGGAAGTGGTGAACTGTGTGCTAGTCGATGCGCTCTGAGCGAAAGGCAAAAAGGTAGCGCGAGATAAAAAGGCGAGTGTAAAAAAGGACGCTTAAACAGACAGCCGATTACCCGGCCTACACACGGTAGGCCGGACAGGGCGTCAGCCGTCATCCGGCAGCGTGAAAGTCAGGCGTTTTCTTTCAGCCAGTTCAGCACCACATCGTGGTGATTACTGGTTTTGAAATCATCGAAAACGTGTTCAATCTTACCGTCAGCGTCAATCAAGAAGCTGATGCGATGGATCCCATCATAGGTTTTCCCCATAAAGGATTTCTCGCCCCAGACGCCAAACTGCTCGCAGACCTGATGATCCTCGTCGGACAGCAGGGTAAAGTTAAGCAGCTCTTTTTCGGCAAAACGGGAAAGCTTTTCAGGCTTGTCAGTGCTGATGCCCAGCACGTCTACACCTGCTTTTTTCAGCTCATCCATGTTATCTCGCAGGCCACAGGCCTGAACGGTACAGCCTGGCGTCATGGCTTTCGGATAGAAATAGACCAGCACACGCTGTCCCTGGAAGTCGGTCAAATTTACTTGTTCTCCGTCTTGATCCGGCAAGCTAAATTTCGGTGCGATGTCACCGGCTTTCAGTGGATTCATTACTTAACTCCATCCTGTTCATCATGTTGTGAATAATTAACAACGTTAATACTGCCTTGTGCATTGAGTTCTGTACATAGTGCTTTAAAGGCCTGTTCAATATTTGCGGCATCATCCGATGCCGGACTGTGGGCGGTAATCTGGATGTATAACTGCGCCGCCTTATCATTTTCAGCAGGTTGCGTGCGCGAAACCAGTTCCGCAATGTTCATTCGATGGTTATCAAACAGGGCTGTAAATCGTTCAATTAAATGTGGCGAATCCGGTACATCAACCTGAACCCATACCGTTGCCGGCATTGGCGGACGGGGATGCGCCGTCGTACGCTTCATCACAATCAGTAAATCCAGCTCTGCACCTTTCAACGGCAGGGTCGATTCGATCAGGGTGATGGCATTCCAGGTACCCGACAGCAGCATGATAAACGTAAACTCATCGCCCAACATGGCCAGGCGACTGTCTTCGATATTACAGCCGCAACTGCTGACATGGCGGGTGATCGTGTTCACAATTCCAGGGCGATCGGCACCCAGCGCAGTAATAACCAGGTAATGTTGCGATGAAGGTGTCAAACCTGTTCTTCCTTTGAGAGGTGGGGTAATCATAAGGAAAGCATAAAAAAAACCTGCATACAACAATCAGAAGGGCTCTCGTCGCTTGCTTTTATTGTCGTACCAAACGTAACATTGAGACACTTGTTTGCACAGAGGATGGCCCATGTTCACGGGAAGTATTGTCGCGCTTGTTACACCGATGGATGAAAAAGGTAATGTCTGCCGGTCAAGCCTGAAAAAACTGATTGATTATCATGTCGCCAGTGGCACCTCGGCGATCGTTTCTGTTGGCACTACCGGTGAGTCCGCTACGCTGAGTCATGATGAACATGGCGATGTGGTGATGATGACGCTGGAGCTGGCTGATGGGCGTATCCCGGTGATTGCCGGTACGGGCGCGAACGCGACCGCAGAAGCCATTAGTCTGACGCAGCGTTTCAATGACAGCGGAATTGTCGGCTGCCTGACGGTAACGCCTTACTACAACCGTCCGACTCAGGAAGGTTTGTTCCAGCATTTCAAAGCCATCGCGGAACATACTGACCTGCCCCAAATTCTGTATAATGTGCCATCCCGTACCGGTTGCGATATGCTGCCGGAAACCGTTGGTCGTCTGGCGGAATTAAAAAATATTGTCGCAATTAAAGAGGCGACAGGGAACTTAAGTCGGGTTCACCAGATCAAAGAGCTGGTTTCCGATGATTTTCTGCTGCTCAGCGGCGATGACGCGACCGCGATGGACTTTATGCAGTTAGGCGGTCATGGCGTGATCTCCGTGACGTCTAACGTTGCGGCGCGTGATATGGCGGAAATGTGCAAACTGGCGGCGGAAGGGCGTTTTGCCGAGGCGCGTACCATTAATCAGCGTCTGATGCCGTTACATAACAAACTGTTTGTCGAACCCAACCCAATCCCAGTGAAATGGGCATGTAAGGCGTTGGGCCTTGTGGCGACCAATACGCTGCGCTTGCCGATGACACCCATCACAGACAATGGTCGTGAAATTGTCAAAGCGGCGCTCAAGCATGCCGGTTTGCTGTAAAGTTTAGGGAGATTTGATGGCTTACTCAGTACAAAAGTCGCGCCTGGCCAGGGTTGCGGGTGTTTCGCTTGTTTTGCTGCTCGCGGCCTGTAGTTCTGACTCGCGCTACAAGCGCCAGGTGAGTGGTGATGAATCCTATCTGGAAGCCGCACCGCTTGCTGAACTTCATGCGCCTGCCGGTATGATTCTGCCGGTGACCACGAGCGACTACAACATTCCGGTCACCAACGGCAGCGGTGCCGTTGGGAAAGCGTTGGATATCCGTCCGCCGGCACAGCCGCTGGCGCTGGTTTCCGGTGCCCGGACCCAGTTTGCGGGCGATACCGCCACGCTGCTGGTGGAAAACGGGCGTGGAAATACGCTGTGGCCGCAGGTGGTCAGCGTGATTCAGTCTAAAAACTACACGATTGAAAAACGTGATGATGCCAGCCAGACGCTGACAACCGGTTGGGTTGACTGGAACCGTCTGGACGAAGACGAGCAGTACCGTGGCCGTTATCAAATCTCGGTTAAACCGCAGGGCTATCAGCAGGCGGTGATGGTGAAACTGGTCAACCTTGAGCAGGCCGGTAAGCCTGTGGCGGATGCCGCTTCACTGCAGCGTTATAGCACTGAGATGATGAACGTGATTTCTGCGGGCCTTGATAAGACCGCGACTGATGCCGCGAATGCTGCACAGAACCGTTCTGCCGCCACGATGGATGTGCAGAGCGCCGCGGATGACACCGGTTTACCGATGCTGGTGGTGCGTGGCCCATTCAACGTCGTCTGGCAGCGCCTCCCGGCAGCACTGGAGAAAGTCGGCATGAAAGTGACCGACAGTACCCGTTCGCAGGGGAGTATGGCTGTTACCTACAAACCGCTGTCCGATAGCGGCTGGCAGGAGCTGGGCGCTCGCGATCCAGGGCTCTCTTCCGGTGACTACAAACTGCAGGTCGGTGATTTAGACAACCGCAGCAGCTTGCAGTTTATCGATCCGAAGGGGCATACCCTGACGCAGAGCCAGAACGACGCGCTGGTTGCTATCTTCCAGGCAGCGTTTAGCAAGTAAAAAACAGGGCTGGAGAAATCCGGCCCTTTTTATTTCCGTGCTACGCAAACGTGTGCGTGGCATAATATTCCCCGTTTTGAATACAAATGATCACACCCAGGAGTAATGAAGATGCAAAAGCAAGCTGAGTTGTATCGTGGTAAAGCGAAGACCGTATACAGCACGGAAAACCCGGACCTGTTGGTGCTCGAATTCCGCAATGATACGTCAGCAGGGGATGGCGCGCGCATTGAGCAGTTTGATCGTAAAGGTATGGTGAATAACAAGTTCAACTATTTCATCATGACCAAACTGGCCGAAGCGGGTATCCCGACGCAGATGGAGCGACTGCTCTCTGATACCGAATGTCTGGTGAAAAAGCTGGATATGGTGCCGGTCGAGTGCGTGGTGCGTAACCGTGCGGCAGGCTCTCTGGTTAAACGTCTGGGTATTGAAGAGGGCATTGAACTGAATCCGCCGTTATTCGACCTGTTCCTGAAAAACGATGCAATGCATGACCCAATGGTCAACGATTCCTACTGCGAAACCTTTGGTTGGGTGAGCAAAGAGAATCTGGCACGAATGAAAGAGCTGACCTATCAAGCGAACGATGTGCTGAAAAAAATGTTCGATGACGCAGGACTGATCCTCGTCGACTTCAAACTGGAGTTCGGTCTGTACAAAGGCGAAGTGGTGCTCGGCGATGAATTCTCTCCGGACGGTAGCCGTCTGTGGGACAAAGAGACCCTCGAGAAAATGGACAAAGACCGTTTCCGTCAGAGCCTGGGTGGCCTGATTGAAGCCTATGAAACCGTGGCGCGTCGTCTGGGTGTGAATCTCGACTAACTTACCTTTCGGGTCGGGGATGCTCTCCGACCCGCTCTTCGCACTTCAATCTTGTTTTCCTGTGGTAATCTTCCGCTGAACCGCCTACGATCATCATCATAACGAATAGAATGTTGAGGTAAGTATGCGCTGGCAAGGGCGTCGTGAAAGTGACAATGTGGAAGACAGGCGCAGCAGCTCAGGCGGTGGTCCCTCTCTGGGCGGGCCAGGATTTCGTCTGCCGAGCGGCAAAGGCGGAATTATTCTGCTCATCGTCGTGCTGGTTGCCGGGTATTACGGCGTCGATTTAACCGGACTGATGACGGGACAACCGGTCTCTCAGCAGCAGTCTCAGCGTTCCATCAGCCCGAATGAAGATGAAGCGGCAAAATTTACCTCGGTGATTCTGGCAACGACAGAAGACTCCTGGGGACAGCAGTTTGAAAAAATGGGGCGTACCTATCAACCGCCAAAGCTCGTGATGTACCGTGGTGCAACGCGAACTGGCTGCGGTACCGGACAATCCATCATGGGGCCGTTTTATTGCCCGGCGGATAGCACGGTCTATATCGATCTCTCCTTCTACGATGACATGAAAGACAAACTGGGCGCGGACGGTGATTTCGCTCAGGGGTATGTGATTGCTCACGAAGTCGGTCATCACGTCCAGAAACTGCTTGGCATCGAGCCGAAAGTGCGTCAGATGCAGCAGAACGCCTCGCAGGCGGAAATCAACCAACTCTCTGTCCGTATGGAACTACAGGCGGACTGCTTTGCCGGTGTCTGGGGCAACAGCATGCAGCAGCAGGGCGTACTGGAGTCCGGCGATCTGGAAGAAGCATTGAATGCCGCCGAAGCGATTGGCGACGATCGTCTCCAGCAGCAAAGTCAGGGGCGCGTCGTTCCGGACAGCTTCACCCACGGGACGTCAGAGCAGCGCTATCGCTGGTTTAAGCGCGGTTTCGATAGTGGCAATCCGGCGCAATGTAATACCTTTGGTAAAGGTTTTTAACTTCTGAGGCAGGGATGTCTGGTTACACCGCGCTGAATGCGTTAACCGCGCAAATGACCCGGGAGGGGATTCGCCGCCTGCTGGTGCTGAGCGGCGAGGCGTCCTGGTGCCATGAACAAGTACAGCACCTGCGCGACACGTTGCCCGGCGACTGGCTATGGGTTTCCCCTGATGCCGCCGCCGAACCCAGTTGCACGCCGCTGGCGCTGCAAACGTTACTGGGACGTGAATTCCACCATGCCGTTTTCGATGCTCTGGCCGGGTTTGATGCGGCGGCTTTTGCTGCCTTAAGCGGAACGCTGCGCGCGGGCAGTTGGCTGGTGTTACTCACGCCGCCACTGGCGCGCTGGCATCTCTGTCCTGATAATGATTCGCTGCGCTGGAGCGACTGCGCGCAACCTATTGCGACTCCCCATTTTATCCACCGCATTCGTCGCCTCATCGCGGCGGATGAACAGACGCTGTGCTGGCAACAGTCGCAGCCGTTTTGCGTACCGTATTTTTCAGAACGTCCTCACTGGCAGTCCGCAACCGGTGCGCCGCTGCCGGAACAGGCCGCTATTCTGACGAAACTGCTCCGGATGCCCGAAGGGATCGCCACGGTGACCGCCGCGCGTGGACGTGGGAAATCGGCGCTGGCCGGTCAGTTGATTTCACGTATTACGGGCAACGCCCTTGTGACGGCACCGGCGAAAGCGGCAACGGACGTGCTGGCGCAATTTGCCGGTGACCGTTTCCGCTTTATGGCGCCAGATGCGCTGCTGAGTGCGGAGGTTGATGCCGACTGGCTGGTGGTGGATGAGGCGGCGGCGATCCCTGCGCCGCTCCTTCAGCGTCTGGTTTCCCGTTTTCCGCGCGCCCTACTGACAACGACCGTACAGGGCTACGAAGGCACCGGACGCGGCTTTTTGTTAAAATTTTGCGCCCGCTTCCCGGAACGACAGCGTTATGAACTTCAGCAACCCGTCCGCTGGGCGCAGGGATGTCCGCTGGAGAAATGGGTTAGCGACGCGCTGGTTTTTGATGATGACGATTTTGCGACTACCCCGCAGGGCTGCATGGTGATTAGGCCTTTCGAACAGGACGCCTGGCAGACGCAACCGGAAATGCCTCTGGCGGTCTATCGGCTGCTTTCCGGGGCGCATTATCGTACCTCTCCGCTGGATCTACGCCGAATGATGGATGCGCCGGGGCAGCATTTTTTCCACGCCACCTGTGACAGGGAAATCGTCGGGGCACTCTGGCTGGTTGAGGAAGGCGGTCTTGCTCCCGAACTCAGCCAGGCGGTCTGGGCAGGATTTCGGCGACCGCGGGGGAATCTCGTCGCGCAGTCGCTGGCGGCACACGGTGGCGATCCGCTGGCGGCTACCCTGACCGGTCGTCGAATCAGTCGCATTGCCGTCCATCCGGGACGTCAGCGTGAGGGGATTGGACAACAGCTGATCGCGCAGGCTCATACGGCACACTGTGACTATCTTTCCGTGAGCTTTGGCTATACGCCGGAGCTGTGGCGCTTCTGGCAGCGCTGTGGTTTTATCCTGGTGCGGGTAGGCAACCACAAGGAGGCCAGTAGCGGCTGCTATACCGCAATGGCGCTCTTACCGCTAAGCGCGGCAGGCAGGCACCTGGCCGAATATGAGCACCACCGTTTGCGTCGCGATGCGGATATTCTTGCGCGGTGGAATGGGGAGGCGATCCCGGTTGAACCGCTGAAAGCGACTACGCTTAATGAAGATGACTGGCAGACGCTGGCAGGGTTTGCTTTCGCGCACCGTCCGTTGTTGACCTCTCTCGGTGGTCTGAACCGCCTGCTGTCGACCAGCGCGTTGCCGCTACCGGCGCTGCGGGGCAGCCTGCAAGCACGCCTCAGCGATGCGGAACTCTGTGTGACATTGCGCCTTTCAGGGCGCAAAGCACTGCTGAAGCGTCAGCGGGAAGAGGCGGCGCAGGCGTTAGCCGGGCTGGATCCCGCACGGACTGAGCATGACCGTAATCGCATTCTGCAATGGCAATTTTTTCACTAACTCCTTCAATTTTCTGGCATGGTCATTGCGATTGAGCAGCGTAGAATTAACGACATCAGTTAAGGAGATCGCCATGAAACATGACCATTTTGTTGTTCAAAGTCCGGCCCAACCTGCTCAACAGCTGTTGCTGCTGTTTCATGGCGTGGGTGATAACCCCGTTGCGATGGGAGAGATTGGTTCGTGGTTTGCCCCTCTCTTCCCGGACGCGCTGGTGGTCAGTATCGGCGGCGTTGAGCCGAGCGGACCGGCATCCGGGCGGCAGTGGTTTTCCGTGCAAGGGGTGACGGAAGAGAACCGTCAGGCACGGATTGACGCTATCATGCCGGTGTTTATCGAAACCGTACGTTACTGGCAAAAACAGAGTGGCGTAGGGGCAAATGCCACGGCGCTGATTGGTTTCTCGCAGGGCGCGATTATGGCGCTGGAGAGCATCAAAGCCGAGCCTGGGCTGGCCTCGCGGGTGATTGCGTTTAACGGACGCTACGCCAGCCTGCCGGAAACGGCATCGACCGCCACCACGATTCATCTGATTCACGGTGGGGAAGATCGGGTCATTGAGCTTTCGCATGCGGTAGCCGCCCAGGATGCGCTGTTAAGCGCAGGTGGGGATGTCACGCTGGATATTGTGGAAGACCTCGGTCACGCGATTGATGACCGTAGCATGCAGTTTGCACTCGACCATTTGCGCTATACCGTGCCGAAGCACTACTTTGACGAAGCGCTCAGCGGCGGTACGCCGAACGATGATGACGTAATTGAGATGATCTAAAAGACAAAGCCGGAATGGGGAAACCCCTTCCGGCTCTGGTTTATTTCTTCGGTTGGTCTTTCTTCGGCCAATCGTCGTCGTCATCCCACTTATCGTTAAAATCACGATGCGGGGGAAGTTCCGGTTTATTCGCGAGGAATTTTTTGTGGTCGACGCGTTTGAGATCCTTGATCACATTCAGCAGCACACCTACCAAAAACACCAGCACCAGAATCCACCAATATTTTGCCAGCCAGTCCATGCGCGTTACCTCTTGCAGGAACCTCGTCAGGCGACGAGTTGTTCCATTATACGTTGATACATACGGGCAAGCAGTTGCAGGTCGGCGGCGTTCACACATTCATTAATTTTATGAATCGTGGCATTCACCGGACCGAGCTCTACGACCTGCGCCCCCATACGAGCGATAAACCGTCCATCGGACGTACCGCCCGTGGTCAGTAACTGCGGTTTAATTTCATTATAGTGCTCGATGGCGTTCACGACTGCATCCACCAGTTTCCCGCGATCGGTCAGGAACGGCTGGCCAGAGAGCCACCAGTCAACGGTATAGCGCAACTGATGTTTCTCGAGCAGCGCGTGCACCCGCGCTTTGATCATCTCGTCAGTCAGTTCGGTACTGAAACGGAAGTTGAACTGCACAAACAGTTCACCGGGGATGACGTTATTGCTACCGGTACCCGCCTGGACGTTGGCAATCTGCATGCTGGTGGCCGGGAAAAACTCATTGCCCTGATCCCACTCAATATTCACCAGTTCATTGAGCATCGGCGCGGCGCGATGTACCGGGTTATCCGCCAGGTGTGGATAGGCGACGTGACCCTGCACACCGTGGATAGTCAGGTTACAGGTGAGCGATCCGCGACGGCCGTTTTTCACCACGTCACCCACGACTTCGGTACTTGAGGGTTCGCCAACCAGACAGTAATCCAGGCGCTCATTTCGCGCCATCAGCGCCTCAACCACCTTAACGGTGCCGTTTTTCGCGCTGGCCTCTTCATCGGAGGTGATCAGGAACGCCAGGCGCCCTTTGTGGTTCGGGTGCTGAGCGACAAAACGCTCTGCCGCCACCACCATGGCCGCCAGCGAACCTTTCATATCCGCCGCGCCGCGGCCGAACAACATCCCGTCGCGGATGGTTGGCTCGAAAGGTGGGTTGATCCAGCGATCGGCATCGCCCGCCGGCACGACGTCGGTGTGACCGGCAAACGCCAGCGTCTCACCCTGTCCGCGCCATGCCCAAAAATTCTGTGTATCCGCAAAATCCATGCGCTCAACGGTAAAACCGATCGCACGCAGGCGCTCAATCATCAACGCCTGACATCCGGCATCATCCGGGCTCAGGGAAGGGCGGCGAATAAGCTGTTGTGTCAGCTCAATAACCGGGCACGACATAGACTACACCTCGTCAAAAAACTGCTGATAACTGGATTCACTAAAACCCAGCAGCATAGGCTTCCCGGGCGCACAGAGCAATGGGCGTTTGATGATTGCCGGCATTTCAGTCATTAATGCGGCGGCGGACGCGGCATCCGTGATGTGACTGCGTGTGGTTTCATCCAGTTTTCGCCACGTCGTCCCACGGGTGTTGAGAAGCGGTTCCCACCCTAATTCATTGATAAATGAAGTGAGAAGTGTGCTGTCCAGACCATCGACACGGTAATCATGAAAACGGTAGTCAATGCCACGCGCTTCCAACCAGCGGCGGGCCTTTTTAATGGTGTCGCAATTTTTAATACCGTAGAGGGTAATCATGTGCATCCTTATTAACGTAAACTGATTATATAATCATCATTATCGTTACGTCCGATAATACATCTTGTCATTTAATCGTGATCGGTAAATATAACATTGTTGAAGTAATGTGAATAATAATTCCTGAATTTGTTGGAATTTTCTTCTTAATCAAAATTCGGAATTTTCTCCGACGCAGTCACTTGTTTTTAATCGAAATTGAAGAGGTACCAGATAAGGTATGATTGTTGCGAATTATTGCAGTAAGTCACATAAAATTTATGATGACCGCGCCATAGTAATCACATCAACCACACCCCGGAGGATGTAATCACAGCAATCGGTTAATTTGTCTTCACCAGATGAGAATGTTTTTGTAGAATACCCATAATAAGAAGCAGAGGTTGTTATGATTGAACGCGAACTGGGGAACTGGAAAGATTTTATCGAAGTTATGCTTCGCAAATAAATTTCTGGAAGGATGACCAAATAACAGAACATACCGTGTGAGATTCATCACACAGAAAGGGCGACCCGTTGGCAGGTCGCCTTTTTTTGTCTGTTATTCCGGACGCGGCTTCAGTGGGAAGCGGCGACGCACCAGCACGAAAAACAGCGGCACGAAGTAGATTGCCAGCACCGTTGCCGAGATCATCCCGCCCATGACGCCCGTCCCGACGGCGTGTTGACCGCCGGAGCCTGCGCCGCTGCTGATCGTCATCGGCAGTACGCCAAAGATAAACGCCAGTGAGGTCATCAGGATCGGACGTAAGCGCTGTCGACATGCATGTAGCGTCGCATCCAGCAGATCGTGTCCTTTCTCATTCATCTCATTGGCAAATTCAACGATCAAAATGGCGTTTTTCGCCGAAAGCCCAATGACCGTCAACAGCCCGACCTGGAAATAGACATCGTTTTCCAGGCCACGCATCCAGGTCGCAAGCAACGCGCCGATGACCCCCAAGGGCACCACCAGCATCACTGAGAACGGTACTGACCAACTTTCATACAGCGCAGCCAGGCACAGGAATACCACCAACAGTGAAATGGCATACAGGGCCGGAGCCTGCGCTCCGGAGAGTCGCTCCTGGTAAGACATGGCGGTCCATTCCAGTCCAAATCCGGTCGGCAACTGACGCACCAGCGACTCCATCACATCCATCGCTGTCCCGGTACTCACTCCTGGTGCGGCTTCACCGACAATTTCGACGGCGGAATAGCCGTTGTAGCGCTCCAGACGTGGAGAACCCGTCTCCCAGCGAGAGGTGGCGAAGGCGGAGAAAGGCACCATACCGCCGCTGTTATTGCGCACGTACCACAGGTTGATGTCGTCTGGCAGCATACGGTATTTCGCTGCCGCCTGGACGTAGACCTTCTTGACGCGGCCACGGTCCATAAAGTCGTTGACGTAGCTCGATCCCCATGCGGTCTGCAACGTATCGTTGATGTCGTCAATGGATACACCCAGCGCCTGCGCTTTGCGTTGGTCGACATCAATTTGCAACTGAGGACTGTCGTCCAGACCGTTGTGTCGTACACGAGTCAGGGCGCTATCCTGCGACGCCAGGCGAAGCAGTTGGTCACGCGCGGCCATTAAGGCGTCATGACCGGCGCCGGCGTGATCTTGTAGTTCCATATCAAAACCTGCGGAACTGCCGAGACCGCTGATGGCAGGCGGACTGCTGGCGAACACGCGCGCCTCTTTGATTTTGTTAAACGCCTTCGTCGCACGTTCGATAATGGCAAACGAGGTGCCAGTCGTCGGGTCGCGTTCGCTCCAGTCTTTCAGGCGTACAAACATACGTGCCACGTTCTGACCGTTGCCCCCTGGGCCAGAACCGACCGTCGCAAAGACGGACTGGACGGTATCCTTTTCCTGGGTGAAATAATATTTCTCGACTTCCTGTACCACTTTTAAGGTTTGTTGCTGCGTCGAGCCGCTTGGCAACTGAACCGAGGTGATAAACATGCCGCGATCTTCCAGTGGCAGGAACGAGGTCGGCAGACGCAGGAACAGAACCACCATCGCGCCAAGCAGCAGCACATAAATCAGGAGCCAGCGCAGGCTGCGATGCAGAATCTTGGCAACGCCTTTTTCGTAGCGTTCGGCGTTACGGTTGAAGGTACGGTTAAACCAGCCGAAGAAACCGGTTTGCCCGTGATGCTCGCCTTTATGCAGTGGTTTAAGCAAAGTGGCGCACAGGGCAGGGGTAAGGATCATCGCCACCAGAACGGAAAGCACCATCGCCGCCACAATGGTAATGGAGAACTGACGGTAGATTGCCCCGGTGGTTCCGCCAAAAAAGGCCATCGGTACGAAGACGGCTGACAGCACCATCGCGATACCGACCAGCGCACCCTGAATTTGTCCCATCGATTTTCGCGTCGCCTCGCGCGGCGTGAGGCCTTCCTCACTCATAATACGCTCGACGTTTTCCACAACCACGATGGCGTCATCCACCAGCAGGCCGATTGCCAGTACCATCGCAAACATCGTCAGGGTATTGATGCTGTAGCCGAAGGCATAGAGCACCGAAAACGTCCCCATCAGTACCACCGGTACGGCAATGGTGGGGATCAGCGTGGCGCGGAAATTTTGCAGGAACAGGTACATCACGAGGAACACCAGCGCGATGGCTTCCAGCAGTGTTTTCACCACGTCTTCAATCGAGGCTTTAACAAAGGAGGTGGTTTCATAGGCCACCTTGTACTCAAGACCATGTGGGAAGTATTGCGCCAGTTCATCCAGACGCTTAATGACCTGGGTCGCGGTGGCCATTTCGTTGGCCCCCGACGCCAGTTTCACTCCAAGACCGGATGCCGCATTGCCATTGAAGCGGCTGAGATAGTCATACTTCTCAGCCCCCATTTCGACGGTGGCGACATCGCCCAGGGTTACTTCTGAACCATCCTGATTGACACGTAGCGTAATGGCGCGAAACTGTTCCGGCGTTTGCAGCAGCGACTGGGCATTAATGGTGGCATTCAGCGCCTGGGTATCAATGGAAGGGGTTCCGCCAAGCTGTCCGACGGCGATCTGCGCGTTCTGCGACTCAATGGCGTCGGTGACATCTTTCGCCGTCATCTGGAAGCTGTTGAGCTTTGCCGGATCCAGCCAGATGCGCATGGAATATTGCGAGCCGTAGGCATCGATGTCGCCGACGCCGCTCACCCGGCTGAGCGGATCCTGAATATTACTGGCGACGTAGTCCGCGATATCCTGCTTATCCATCGACCCGTCGGTGGAGACAAAAGCAATCGTCAGGATGTTGGTATCCCCGGTCTTACGGACCGTGACACCCTGGTTCTGTACCGCCTGCGGCAGTTTACGCATCGCCGACTGTAACTGGTTCTGGACCTGTTGTACGGCTTCATCCGGATCGGTGCCCGCCACGAAGCTCAGCGTAACCGACGCTTGTCCGGTGCCGCTGCTTTGCGATGACATGTACATCAGATTATCGAGGCCGGTCATGTTCTGCTCAATGACCTGGGTGACGGTGTTTTCCAGCGTTTGGGCGGAAGCGCCGGGATAGTTTGCCGTGATGCGCACGTTTGGCGGCGCCAGATCAGGATATTGCTCCACCGGCAAAGAGAAAATCGCCAGGGTACCTGTCAGACACAACAGAATAGCCAGCACCCAGGCAAATATGGGGCGATCGATAAAGAAATTCGCCATCAGAAAGAGGACCTCATTATTCTACATATCTTTATAGGTATGACTTGCTTCACTGTATCGGGAAGGTACGAGCCAAACGTGGAGAAAAAAAGGAGATAATGTAAATTATCATTCCTGATTACAGTGTTTGTCAGCTTCCCACATGCTCACGTCCGGTTTTGTGAGATTTTATGCCAGATGACTCGCATCCTCTTCTGATTCTGTCGAGCGAAAGCTAATGCTCACTAACGTCCCACCGCCGGAAGGCTGCGAAAAACTTAACGTGCCGCCGAGACGTTCCGCGCGCTCGCGCATAATGTTCAGGCCGTAATGCCCCGCCGGTTCTTTAGGTTCGCCAATGCCCACGCCGTTATCGCGAATATACACCGTGTGATTGCCATCCGGCGCTGTCACACAGCTGACGGCAATCTCACTGGCACTGGCGTGCTTCATCGCGTTGAGCACCGCTTCCCGGATAATCTGTAACAGATGGACCTGCATCTGCGCATCGAGCGCCAGCGTCGGCAACCGGCAGTCCAGAGTGAGTTTAGCGGCAGTTTGTCCTTGTAGCGCTTCGAGCATTTCATGCAGTGCGGAAGGTAAATCAGCCTGTTGCAGGGTCAGGCGGAAGGTGGTCAGCAGTTCACGCAGTTGACGATAGGCGTCGTTCAGCGCCCGCGAGAAGTCATCCATAATGGCCTGCGCCGGGGCGTTATCCTCAGGAATGGCGCGTTTGAGCAGCGTCAACTGAATGCGCAGATACGAGAGCACCTGCGCCAGAGAGTCATGCAGTTCACGGGCAATAGTGGCGCGTTCTTCCATCAGCAACAGTTGCTGGAAGTGTTTCTGCGCATGGTTGAAGTACAGGCCGCGCCCCAGCATTGTCGATACGCTGTTTAACAGCGGGATCGCGCTGGCGACATGCTGACTTTGCCAGTGCAGCTCGCCGTAGACCGTCTCTTGCATGGTCACCGGCAGGATTTGCATCGGCAGGTCGGCCTGTTTTTCACCTTCACTGATACGCCAGTTTTCGCCGACGGTAAGCTCCAGAAATAGTGCCGCTTCGTTATCACGGACAATCTGCAAGATATGGCGGAAGCAGTGCACATCAATCTGACTGGTATTTAGCGCCTGAGAACACTGGTACAGCACTTCCAGACGTCGCTTGGCTTCATGGAGATCGTGTGTCTTTTCTTCGACCTTCGCTTCCAGCGAGCGGTACAGCTTATGCAACTCGCTCGACATCTGATTAAAGGTCTTCGCCAGTAGCCCCAGTTCGTTGGGAAGGTGCGTATCCAGCGGCGGCGAATCAAACTGACCGTGTTCGATGCGCTGGCTGGCCATTACCAGTTGGTTCAGTGGGCGCACAACCTGATGACGAATACGGCGCAGGGTGAAAAAGACGAGGGTAAAAATCCCGATACCGCCCGCCAGCGAGATCCCCACCACCAGCATCACTTTGCGCTCGGCATAGTGCTGCAAGGCCAGCACGAAGAGATCGATCTTATCGACGTAGGCGTTAATGTTGTTCTGATACCACTGCAGATCCCCATCAATCAGGCGGGCATTCATCTCCAGCCAGTTGGCATGCAGTTGCGCGTAGCGACCTTTCACCGCCTGAGGCACATACCAGGCATTCAGATTGCTTAACGCCGATGAGTTGAGGGCCTGTTGAAAGAGCAGACGATGGGCGTTTAATTGCGGGCTGTGGCTTTGCAGATCGTACCCCAGACGATAGCTCTGCATACGTAATGAACCCGCCACGTTAATGGCTTCGGCATCCCGCAGGCTGCTGGCCAGCGTCAGTAACGCAACGCCGGTTGAGAGAATCGAGAGCAGGACAATGTAAAAAAAGGCCCGGGCCAGGCTGGCCGAGACGGGGCGTTTGACGATCACACGCGTAATTTCCTTTAAAAGTGCTTACGGTAAAAATCTCTCGCAGATCTGAAACGTAATTTCACTCTGGCTGAAATAAATTGATCTGCCACAGGTTCTGTAGAAATAGTTGTGCTTCCTGGGCAAATGAACATTGCCGACGTGTGGTCAGTCGGTTAATAACAACACTTATATAAAGAATAAGGTTTTTACAACCAAAAAAGAAGGTCGCCATGAACCGTTTTATTATGGCCAACAGCCAACAGTGCCTGGGATGCCATGCCTGTGAAGTCGCTTGCGTTTTGGCCCACAATGAAGAGCAACACGTCCTTAGCCAACGTCACTACCAGCCCCGGATCACGGTTATCAGGCATCAGCATCAGCGAAGTGCAGTGACCTGCCACCATTGCGAAGATGCTCCCTGCGCCCGCAGTTGTCCGAATGGAGCGATAAGCCACGTCAACGATAGCGTGCAGGTCAATCAGCAAAAGTGTATCGGCTGTAAATCCTGCGTGGTGGCCTGCCCGTTTGGCACCATGCAAATCGTCCTGACGCCCGTCGCCAACGATCAGGTCAAAGCGACGGCGCATAAATGTGACCTCTGCCAGGGGCGGGAAAATGGACCGGCCTGCGTGGAGAACTGTCCTGCGGACGCACTGCAACTGGTGACGGAAGGGTCGTTAACCCGGCTGGCAAAAGCGCGACGTTTACGTACTGCCCGGCAGGAGAATCAGCCGTGGCATGCGGATGCCACAGCGACCGCTTTCCCCGCAATGAGCAAAATTGAGCAAATGCACGCGACGCCGGCGCGCGGTGAGCCGGACAAACTGGCTATCGACGCGCGAAAAGTCAGCTTTGACGAAATCTATCTGCCGTTTCGCACGGCTCAGGCGGAGCGGGAGGCCTCACGCTGCCTGAAGTGTGGTGAACACAGTATTTGCGAATGGACCTGCCCGCTACATAACCACATCCCTCAGTGGATTGAACTGGTGAAAGCCGGAAATATTGATGCGGCAGTGGAGTTGTCTCACCAGACGAATTGTCTGCCGGAAATCACCGGGCGCGTTTGTCCACAAGACCGACTGTGCGAGGGCGCCTGTACGGTGCGCGACGAGCACGGCGCGGTGACGATCGGCAACATTGAACGCTACATTTCTGACCGTGCGCTGGGTAACGGCTGGCGGCCGGATCTGAGTCATGTCCAGAAGGTCGATAAGCGTGTGGCGATTATTGGCGCCGGTCCGGCAGGGCTTGCCTGCGCCGACGTGCTGGCGCGTCACGGCGTCAGCGCCACGGTTTTTGATCGTCACCCTGAAATCGGCGGACTGCTGACCTTTGGCATCCCGGCCTTCAAACTGGATAAATCACTGCTGGCGCGTCGTCGGGAAATTTTTAGCGCGATGGGGATCCATTTTGAGCTGAACTGCGAAGTGGGCAGGGATGTGAAAATGGAGGCGCTGCTCGAGGATTACGATGCCGTATTTGTCGGCGTGGGAACCTATCGTTCGATGAAGGCCGACCTGCCTAACGAAGAGGCTCCGGGCGTCTATGACGCGCTGCCATTCCTGATCGCCAATACTAAACAGGTGATGGGACTGGACGAATGTCCTGAAGAGCCGTACATCAACACCGCCGGACTTAACGTGGTGGTGTTGGGCGGTGGCGACACGGCGATGGACTGTGTCCGTACCGCGCTGCGTCATGGCGCAAGCCAGGTCACCTGCGCCTATCGCCGTGACGAAGCCAACATGCCGGGTTCGAAGAAAGAGGTGAAAAACGCGCGTGAGGAAGGGGCGAAGTTCGAGTTCAACGTCCAGCCGGTCGATCTGGAACTGAGCGCGGACGGGCGCGTTTGCGGCATTCGTTTTCTGCGTACGCAATTGGGTGAGCCGGATGCCCAGGGACGCCGCCGTCCGGTGCCAATTGCTGGCAGTGAATTTGTGATGCCGGCAGATGCTGTGATCATGGCGTTTGGTTTCCATCCGCACGGGATGCCGTGGCTGGAGAGCCATGGAGTGCAAGTGGACAGCTGGGGTCGCATCGCGGCAAACGTGGAGAGTGCATACCGTTACCAGACCACTAACCCGAAAATTTTTGCCGGCGGCGATGCTGTTCGCGGCGCCGATCTGGTGGTCACCGCGATGGCGGAAGGGCGCCATGCGGCGCAGGGGATCATCGACTGGCTGGGGCGGTAAACGTTTGACTATCCCGTAGGCCGGATAAGGCGTAACCGACATCAGGCTTGATAGCGCTGCGCTTATCAGGCCTGCCATTCGCCTCTATCCGGCATAAATCAGCCTTATCTTACACAGACAAAACCGGCTTCACGGCGTAGTATAATTTCTCTTCTTATGCTGTGGAGTCGATATGTCGCAAAAAATCACCCTCGTTAAAGACAAAGTCCTTTCTGATAACTATTTCATCCTGCGCAATATTACCTACGATCTGACCCGCTCGAACGGCGATGTCATCCGCCACAAACGTGAAGTGTACGATCGCGGCAATGGGGCAACGATCCTGCTGTATAACGCAGAGAAAAAGACGGTGGTGCTGATTCGTCAGTTCCGCGTAGCGACGTGGGTGAACGGTAACGAAAGCGGGCAGTTGATTGAAACCTGCGCCGGATTACTGGATAACGACGAGCCGGAAGCCTGCATTCGCAAAGAGGCCATTGAAGAGACAGGCTATGAAGTGGGTGAGGTGCGCAAGCTCTTTGAGCTGTACATGTCTCCCGGCGGTGTGACGGAGCTGATTCACTTTTTTATCGCCGAATACAGCGAAAGCCAGCGTGCTAACGCGGGGGGTGGTGTCGAAGATGAAGACATCGACGTGCTGGAATTACCGTTTACTCAGGCGCTGGAGATGATTAAAACCGGTGAAATACGAGACGGTAAGACCGTGTTATTGCTCAACTATTTGCAATCTTCCCATTTAATGGATTGATAAATAAGGTTTATATTTCTTTACGAATGATTGAATCTATCCGACAAATCCGATTGAGCATGGTTAACAGCACAACGAAGATACGACCTGTGTTGTTCGTTTGACTTCTGGGGTTATTACCGTCCATGCGCTATCGCGTTATTTTCCTTTTCCTGCTCGGCCTGATTCCGGCCCGCTTGCTGTGGGCCGCGCCCGCGCAACAGGCCTTTTCTGACTGGCAGGTAACCTGTAATAACCAGAATTTTTGTGTCGCGCGTAACACCGGTGAACATGGCGGGCTGGTGATGACGCTGAGCCGCAGTGCCGGGGCGCATACCGATGCCGTCTTGCGCCTCGATCTTGGCGGATTGACCGCGCCCACCAACGAAGCGGATATCGCGCCACGCCTGTTGCTGGATGGCAAACCGTTGGCGCTGAGCCCAGATCACTGGAGAATGACGCCGTGGCACCTGATGACAGACGACCCGGCGACTATCGCTGAATTTCTGCTGACGATTCAGGACGGGAAGGCGATTACCCTGCAAAAGGGCAATCAAACCATTTCGCTGGCCGGGCTGAAAGCGGCGCTGTTGTTCATCGACGCGCAGCAGAAGCGGGTGGGCAGCGAAACGGCGTGGATTGAAAAAGGGGACGATCCTCCACTGAGCGTGCCACCGGCACCGGCGCTGAAAGGCGTAGCCGTCGTTAACCCAACACCCACACCGCTCTCCCTCGACGAACGCAACGACCTTCTTGATTACGGCAACTGGCGAATAAACGGCATTAAGTGTTCACTCGATCCTTCACGCCGTGAGGTGCGGGTGACCGCCCTTACCGATGACAAAGCCCTGTTGATGATCGCCTGCGAAGCCGGAGCGTACAACACCATCGATCTGGCGTGGATCGTGTCGCGGAAAAAACCACTGGCCTCACACGCCGTACGCCTACGTTTACCGTTTAACAGCGGCGCGGAAAGTAATGACATGGAGTTAATGAACGCCGTGTTTGATGAGAAGTCGCGTGAACTGGTTACCCTGGCAAAAGGGCGAGGATTAACGGACTGCGGCATCCAGACTCGCTGGCGTTTTGACGGTCAGCGTTTTCGTCTGGTGCGTTATGCCGAAGAGCCGAGCTGTGATGGCTGGCATGGGCCAGATGCCTGGCCCACGCTATGGATCACGCGTTGATTTTTTATCGGATGACGACGCAGTCGTCATCCGGCGTTGCAGACATCAGGCGTTCAAAACCTTGTGTGCTTTCTCCACAATGTTCTCAACCGTAAAGCCGAAGTAAGGGAACAGCTTCTCTGCTGGCGCGGATTCACCGTAGCCGGTCATCCCGACAATCGCCCCTTTTAAGCCCACATATTTGTACCAGTAATCGGCAATACCGGCTTCGACCGCGACGCGCGCGCTGACGTTCGATGGCAGCACCGACTCGCGGTATGTCTCGTCCTGGGCATCGAAAATATCCGTTGAGGGCAGCGATACCACGCGGACGTTACGCCCTTCGCCGGTCAGTTTCTCCGCGGCCTGCAGGGTAATCTCCATTTCTGACCCGGTGGCAATCAGAATGATATCCGGTTTGCCGCCGCTGTCTTTCAGCACGTAGCCACCGCGGGCGATCGCTTTCACCTGCTCCGGCGTGCGTTCAACCTGCGCCAGGTTTTGTCGTGACAGGATCAGCGCCGTGGGGCCATCATGGCGCTCGACCGCCAGCTTCCAGCCCACTGCAGCTTCAACCTGATCGCACGGACGCCAGGTGCTGAAATTAGGCGTCAGACGCAGGCTGGCCAGTTGTTCCACTGCCTGGTGGGTCGGACCATCTTCCCCCAGACCGATGGAGTCATGGGTATACACCATGATTTGTCGCGCTTTCATCAGTGCCGCCATGCGCGCGGCATTACGCGCATATTCAACGAACATCAGGAAGGTGGCGGTATAGGGCACGAATCCGCCGTGATGGGCGATGCCGTTGGCGATGGCGGTCATACCAAATTCACGCACGCCATAGTGAATGTAATTGCCCGCCAGATCCTCTTTCAGTGAGGTGGAACCTTTCCAGATCGTCAGGTTGCTCGGCGCCAGATCCGCCGAACCGCCTAACAGCTCCGGCAGAAGTGGGCCGTAGACGTTGAGAGTATTTTGCGATGCCTTGCGGGTGGCGATTTTGGCGGGGGTCGCCTGTAACTCGTTGATGTATTTCTGTGTGTTTTTTTCCCAGGACTCTGGCAGACCGCCGGTCATGCGGCGCGTGAACTCTGCGGCCAGTTGCGGGTGCGCTTTCTGGTAAGCGGCGAATTTTTCGTTCCAGTGCTGTTGCGCTTTCTCGCCTTTTTCGCGGGCGTCCCAGGCGCGATAAATCTCTTTCGGGATCTCAAATGCCGGATGGTGCCAGCCGAGTTTTTGGCGGGTCAGCGCCACTTCTTCTTCGCCCAGCGCCGCGCCGTGGGATTCCTCTTTCCCTGCTTTGTTCGGTGAGCCAAAGCCGATCACCGTGCGGCAGATAATCAGCGACGGTTTGTCCTTCACGCTCTGCGCTTCCTGAATCGCTCTCTTCACCGCTTCCGGGTCGTGGCCATCAATCTCGTGGACGACATGCCAGTGGTAGGCCTCAAAGCGTTTGGCGGTATCATCGGTAAACCAGCCGTCGGTTTCACCATCAATGGAGATACCGTTGTGATCGTAAAAACCGATCAGCTTGCCCAGCCCCAGCGTTCCCGCCAGCGAACAGACCTCATGCGAAATGCCTTCCATCAGGCAGCCGTCACCCATAAACACATACGTGAAGTGATCGACAATCTCGTGGTCCGGCTGGTTAAACTGTGCCGCCAGCGTGCGTTCGGCAATGGCTAAACCGACGGCGTTCGCCAGCCCCTGGCCCAGCGGCCCGGTGGTGGTTTCCACGCCTGGCGTATAGCCGATTTCCGGGTGGCCTGGCGTTCTGGAATGCAACTGGCGGAAGTTTTTCAACTCTTCAAGCGGCAGGTCATAGCCTGACAGATGCAGCAGGCTATAGAGCAGCATAGAAGCGTGACCGTTCGAAAGAATAAAACGATCGCGATCGTACCAGGTTGGATCGGTCGGGTTGTGCTTAAGAAAATCGTTCCACAGCACTTCGGCGATATCCGCCATTCCCATCGGCGCGCCGGGGTGACCGGAATTGGCTTTCTGAACAGCGTCCATACTGAGCGCACGAATGGCATTGGCAAGGTCTTTACGGGACATAGAACACTCCGTGGCAAGGTTTAGAGTTTGGCCGCAAGCAGGTCTTCCAGTTTGCGTTGGTCAACGGCGAACAGACGGATACCGTCAGAGAGTTTCTCTACCGCCATCGCATCCTGGTTATGCTCCCAGCGGAATTCAGCTTCGCTCATGGGGGCGGGACGATGGAAGGTTTGCGAAGACGGCACCAGCTTGCGCACGACCGGTTCTTCTTTTTCCTGTAATTCTTTCAGGAGATTGGGGGCAATCGTCAGGCGATCGCAGCCGGCCAGCGCGAGGATCTGCTCAGTGCGGCGAAAACTGGCGCCCATGACGATGGTGTCATAACGATGCTGTTTGAAGTAATCGTAGATATTGCGCACCGACTTCACGCCGGGATCTTGCTCGACAACGTACGGGTCCATGGGGCTGCGCGCCTGATACCAGTCATAGATGCGCCCGACAAACGGAGAGATCAAAAAGACGCCCGCTTCAGCGCAGGCGCGGGCCTGAGCAAAGGAAAACAGCAGCGTCAGGTTGCAGTTAATTCCCTCTTTCTCTAACGCTTCTGCCGCGCGAATACCTTCCCATGTGGAGGCCAGTTTGATCAGTATGCGGGATTTATCGATCCCCTGCTGCTGGTACAAATCCACCAGGTGGCGGGCCTTGTCGATACTCTTTTGTTGATCGAAGGAGAGGCGGGCATCCACTTCGGTCGACACGCGTCCCGGAATGCTTTTAAGAATTTCCGCACCAAAATTGACCGCCAGTTTGTCGCAGGCTTCGGCAACCTGCTGTTCCTGGGTTTTACCCCGCTGCTTTCCCCAGCGGATCGCATCGTCAATCAGATGCGCGTAGTGCGCCAGGCCAGCGGCTTTCAGCAGCAGGGAAGGGTTGGTGGTGGCATCCTGGGGTTGGTAATGACGAATAGACTCAATATCGCCGCTGTCGGCCACGACAGTGGTGAATTGTTTGATGCCGTCTAACTGGTTCATAGGAAATACTCCTTGAAAAGTAACGTGTTAGGTGAGTGCTTAAAATCACACTTCTGAGAAATTCATGATGTGCACCACAAAAAAGCATAGCAGACAGGCATGGTATTGCTGGCTTAAGCAGGTAACATGGTTGTTATGAGTTGATTACGAAATCTTTATTTAAGTCGTGATAGTTTGGGGACCTTCAAAGTTTGCGTCCCGCAGTGCGGTGATAATGTGCGACGCACCTGGCTGCGCGTGACTTTTTTGAACGATACGTGAAAGGAACAACAAGATGGATGACCAGTTAAAGCAAAGCGCCCTTGATTTCCACGAATTCCCGGTACCTGGTAAAATCCAGGTTTCTCCGACCAAGCCCCTTGCCACGCAGCGCGATCTGGCGCTGGCCTACTCGCCGGGCGTCGCGGCACCTTGTCTTGAAATCGAAAAAGACCCGCTGGCTGCGTATAAATACACCGCGCGTGGCAACCTGGTTGCCGTTATCTCTAACGGGACGGCGGTGCTGGGCTTAGGCAATATCGGTGCGCTGGCCGGTAAACCGGTCATGGAAGGCAAAGGCGTTCTGTTTAAGAAATTCGCCGGTATTGATGTGTTCGATATCGAAGTCGATGAGCTCGATCCGGACAAATTTATTAACGTCGTTGCCGCGCTGGAACCGACGTTCGGCGGGATCAACCTGGAAGACATCAAAGCGCCGGAGTGTTTCTACATCGAACAGAAACTGCGCGAACGCATGAATATTCCGGTGTTCCATGACGATCAGCACGGCACCGCGATCATCAGTACCGCCGCCATTCTTAACGGCCTGCGGGTGGTAGAGAAAAATATCTCCGACGTGCGGATGGTGGTATCCGGCGCGGGCGCGGCGGCGATCGCTTGTATGAACCTGCTGGTGGCGCTGGGAATGCAGAAGCACAACATTGTGGTCTGCGACTCCAAGGGCGTTATCTACAAAGGTCGCGAGCCGAATATGGCTGAAACCAAAGCGGCCTACGCGGTAGATGATGACGGCAAACGGACGCTGGATGACGTTATTGACGGCGCGGATATTTTCCTTGGGTGTTCAGGCCCGAAAGTGCTGACCCAGGAGATGGTCAAGAAAATGGCCCGCGCGCCGATGATTCTGGCGCTGGCTAACCCGGAACCAGAAATTCTGCCGCCGTTGGCAAAAGCGGTGCGTCCGGACGCCATCATCTGTACCGGCCGTTCCGACTACCCGAACCAGGTCAACAACGTCCTGTGCTTCCCGTTCATTTTCCGTGGCGCACTGGACGTTGGCGCGACGGCAATCAACGAAGAGATGAAGCTGGCTGCGGTCCATGCCATTGCCGAACTGGCGCATGCCGAGCAAAGCGAAGTCGTGGCCTCGGCCTATGGCGACCAGGATCTGAGCTTCGGCCCGGAATACATCATTCCAAAACCGTTCGACCCGCGTCTGATTGTTAAAATCGCACCAGCGGTTGCCAAAGCGGCGATGGATTCCGGCGTGGCAATGCGTCCCATTGCCGACTTTGACGCTTATGTCGACAAGCTGACGGAATTTGTCTACAAAACTAACCTGTTCATGAAGCCGATTTTCTCGCAGGCACGCAAAGCACCGAAGCGTGTCGTGTTGCCGGAAGGGGAAGAGGCGCGTGTGCTGCACGCAACGCAAGAACTGATCACGCTGGGACTGGCGAAGCCGATCCTGATCGGCCGTCCGGGCGTAATCGAAATGCGCATTCAAAAACTGGGGCTGCAGATCAAAGCAGGCGTCGATTTTGAGATCGTCAACAATGAATCCGATCCGCGCTTTAAAGAGTACTGGAGCGAGTACTACCAGATCATGAAGCGTCGAGGCATTACCCAGGAGCAGGCGCAGCGTGCGGTGATCGCCAACACCACGGTGATTGGGGCGATCATGGTACAGCGCGGTGAAGCGGATGCGATGATCTGCGGCACTATCGGTGATTACCATGAACACTTCAGCGTGGTGAAAGCGGTGTTTGGCTACCGTGAAGGCGTCCATACCGCCGGGGCGATGAACGCGTTACTGCTGCCGAGTGGCAACACCTTTATTGCTGATACCTACGTCAATGACGATCCTGAGCCGGAAGAGCTGGCGGAAATCGCCGTGATGGCGGCGGAAACCGTGCGTCGCTTTGGTATCGAACCGAAAGTGGCGCTGCTGTCACATTCTAACTTTGGTTCGTCCAACTGTCCGTCTGCCGGCAAAATGCGTGCCGCGCTGGAGATTATCAAAGCACGTGCGCCTGACCTGATGATTGACGGCGAAATGCATGGTGATGCCGCGCTGGTGGAAAGCATTCGTAATGACCGGATGCCGGACAGCCCGCTGAAAGGCTCGGCCAATATTCTGGTGATGCCGAATATGGAAGCGGCGCGTATTAGTTACAACCTGCTGCGTGTTTCCAGCTCGGAAGGGGTCACTGTTGGGCCGGTACTGATGGGGGTCTCGAAACCCGTTCATGTATTAACGCCGATCGCCTCTGTTCGTCGAATCGTTAATATGGTCGCGCTGGCGGTGGTTGAAGCACAAACACAGCCGCTGTAATTTTACTTTAATTAATTCCGGCGCGGGTTTTTCCCGCGCCTTTTTATTTTCCGCGTATTAGTGATCCACTTCACCTTTTAAATCACCTTGCCGAATTTTGTTATTTACCCTGACAAAAAATTGCCACGATAAGCCCAGTCTTAACACAGGCGGTGAGCAATGGATAAAGAACGCATCATTCAGGAATTTGTGCCGGGCAAACAGGTCACGCTGGCGCATCTCATTGCGCATCCTGGTGAAGAACTGGCGAAAAAGATCGGCGTTCCCGAAGCAGGTGCCATTGGCATTATGACCCTGACGCCGGGTGAAACCGCCATGATTGCTGGCGATCTGGCGATGAAGGCGGCTGACGTACACATCGGTTTTCTCGACAGGTTCAGCGGCGCGCTGGTGATCTACGGCTCCGTTGGCGCGGTAGAAGAGGCCTTATTGCAAACGGTCAGCGGGCTGGGTCGGTTATTACATTTCACGCTCTGCGACCTGACGAAAAGCTAATTTTGAGGTGCTCATGAAACGTATTGCGTTTGTTGGCACTGTCGGCGCGGGAAAAACAACGCTTTTTAATGCATTACAGGGAAATTATTCCCTCGCCAGAAAAACCCAGGCCGTGGAATTTAATGAAAATGGCGATATCGATACGCCGGGGGAATATTTTAGTCATCCCCGCTGGTATCACGCCTTAATTACCACGCTGCAGGATGTAGATACGTTGATTTATGTCCATGCGGCCAATGACAAAGAAAGTCGCTTACCTGCCGGGCTGTTAGATATCGGTGCCAGTAAACGACACATCGCCGTGATCAGCAAAACGGATATGCCGGATGCCGACGTAACCGCAACGCGGGAATTACTGCGCGGAATTGGGTTTCAGGAGCCGATTTTCGAGCTCAACATCCATGACCCGCAAAGCGTGCAGCACCTGGTGGACTATCTGACTGAGCTCAGCCAAAAGGAGGAAGGGGCAGGTGAAAACACTTATCACAGCTAACGATATACGTGCGGCGCACGCACGAGGCGAACAAGAGATGTCGGTGGTGCTGCGCGCCAGCATCATCACTCCGGAAGCCCGTGAAGTCGCGGAGTTACTGGGCATCACGATTGTGGAGCGCGAGGGAGCCGCGCCAACGGCAGCCTGCAGTGTCGACGAGGCCAAATCTGAAACTCAGCGCATTCGTGAAACTATCATCGCGCAACTACCAGAAGGGCAGTTTACCGAAAGCCTGGTTTCACAGCTGATGGACAAGGTGCTGAAGGAAAAACAGTCGCTGGAACAGGGCGGGATGCAACCGGGATTTACCTCGGTGACCGGCAAAGGCGGTATCAAAGTGATCGACGGCAGCAGCGTTAAGTTTGGCCGCTTCGATGGCGCGCAGCCACACTGCGTAGGCCTGACCGATCTCGTCACCGAGCAGGACGGCAGCAGTATGGCCGCCGGGTTCATGCAGTGGGATAACGCATTCTTCCCATGGACGCTGAACTACGACGAAATCGACATGGTGCTCGACGGTGAACTGCATGTGCGCCATGAAGGCGAAACGATGATCGCTAAAGCCGGGGACGTCATGTTCATCCCGAAAGGCTCGAGCATTGAATTTGGCACGCCGACGACCGTGCGCTTCCTGTACGTTGCGTGGCCTGCGAACTGGCAATCGGTATGAAAGATTTCATCACCGAAGCATGGCTCAGAGCGAACCATACGCTCAGCGAAGGGGCGGAAATCCATCTCCCCGCTGACGCTCGCCTGACGCCCTCTGCCCGCGAACTGTTGGAAGGCCGTCATCTGCGCATCAAGTTTCTGGATGAGCAGGGCAGTCTGTTTGTCGACGACGAGCAACAGCAGCCGCAGCCGGTGCACGGGTTAACCAGTAGCGATACGCATCCCCAGGCCTGCTGTGAACTGTGTCGCCAGCCGGTGGCGAAAAAGCCTGACACCTTGACCCACCTGACGGCGGACAAAATGGTCGCCAAAAGCGATCCGCGTCTGGGCTTTCGCGCCGCGCTGGACAGCACCATCGCGCTGGCGGTGTGGCTGCAAATCGAACTGGCGGAGCCGTGGCAGCCCTGGCTGGCGGATATTCGTTCGCGGCTGGGCAACATTATGCGCGCCGATGCGATGGATGAACCCCTGGCGGCACAGTCCATCGTTGGGCTGAACGAGGATGACCTGCATCGTCTTTCCCATCAACCGTTGCGTTATCTGGAGCACGATCATCTGGTACCTGAAGCCCGTCATGGTCGTGAGTCCGCGCTGCTGAATCTGCTACGTACCAAAATTCGCGAGACGGAAACGATCGCCGCCCAGGTCTTTATCACCCGCGGATTTGACGTCCTGCGCCCGGATATTTTGCAGGCGCTGAACCGTCTCTCCAGCGCGGTCTACGTGATGATGATTCTGTGTGTCACCAAACACCCACTCACCGTCAACCAGATCCAACAGCGACTGGGAGGTGAACAATGATCATTGAACGCGCCCGTGAACGGGCTCAGCAGGCGCCAGCCCGGGTGGTCTTTCCGGATGCGTTAGACGAACGCGTGCTGAAAGCAGCGCACTACCTGCAACAGCACGGTCTGGCGCACCCCATTCTGGTGGCCAGTCCGTTTGCACTGCGCCAGTTTGCCCTTACGCATCGGGTGGCGCTGGACGGTATTCAGGTTATCGACCCATACAGCAATCTGGCGATGCGTGAAGCGTTCGCCCAGCGCTGGCTCGCCCGGTCTGGAGAGAAAACGCCGCCGGATGCCCTTGAGAAACTCAATGACCCGCTGATGTTTGCAGCGGCGATGGTAAGCGCAGGCCAGGCGGATGTCTGTATCGCTGGCAACCTTTCATCCACAGCTAACGTGCTGCGTGCGGGCTTACGCATTATTGGCCTGCAGCCGGGATGTAAAACGCTGTCGTCCATTTTCCTGATGCTGCCGCAGTATGTCGGACCCGCGTTAGGGTTTGCCGACTGCAGCGTGGTGCCGCAGCCGACGGCGGCGCAACTGGCAGATATCGCGATCGCCAGCGCCGACACCTGGCGCGCCATCACCGGTGAAGAACCGCGTGTGGCGATGCTGTCATTCTCCAGTCAGGGTAGCGCCCGTCATCCCTGTGTGGCGAACGTGCAGCAGGCAACGGAGATTGTTCGCGAACGTGCGCCCACGCTACTGGTGGATGGCGAATTGCAGTTTGACGCCGCCTTTGTGCCGGAGGTCGCTGCGCAAAAAGCGCCCGCCAGCCCTTTGCGCGGTAACGCCAACGTGATGGTTTTTCCGTCACTGGAGGCCGGCAATATTGGTTACAAAATCGCCCAGCGTCTGGGAGGGTATCGTGCCGTCGGGCCGCTGATTCAGGGGCTTGCCGCACCGCTTCATGACCTTTCGCGAGGCTGTAGCGTACAGGAAATTATCGAACTGGCGTTGGTGGCAGCCATGCCGCGCCAGACTGACGTGAGACGCGAACGTGACTCACAAACCCTGGTTGTATAAATGGTCCCGTTCTGGACCCCATGAGAGGAAAACACAATGGAAGCTTTAGGAATGATTGAAACCCGGGGCCTGGTTGCACTGATTGAGGCCTCTGATGCGATGGTAAAAGCCGCACGTGTGAAGCTGGTTGGTGTGAAACAGATTGGCGGCGGTCTGGTGACTGCGATGGTTCGTGGCGATGTCGCGGCCTGCAAAGCAGCAACAGATGCCGGTGCCGCAGCGGCACAGCGTATCGGCGAACTGGTCTCCGTTCACGTGATTCCGCGTCCGCATGGCGATCTGGAAGAAGTCTTCCCGATCAGCTTCAAAGGCGACAGCAACATCTAAGCAGGACTGGGGGCCGGATGGCGCTGCGCTTATCCGGCCTACAGGATCGCAGCACAACGTAACCCACGGAGGCGGGTATGAAACTGGCAGTCGTCACAGGACAAATCGTTTGTACCGTACGCCATCAAGGACTGGCACACGATAAATTGCTGATGGTGGAGATGATCGATGCCCAGGGAAATCCCGACGGGCAGTGTGCCGTCGCCATTGACAGCATCGGGGCGGGAACCGGGGAGTGGGTGCTGCTGGTTAGCGGCAGTTCTGCTCGCCAGGCGCATCGCAGCGAAGCGTCCCCTGTCGATCTGTGCGTGATTGGTATCGTCGATGAAGTGGTGGCTGGCGGTCAGGTGATATTCCACAAATAGGACTGAACATCATGAATCAACAGGATATTGAACAGGTGGTGAAAGCGGTACTGCTGAAAATGAAAGACAGCAGTCAACCTGCGACCGCCGTTCATGAAATGGGCGTCTTTGCCTCCCTGGATGATGCGGTGGCGGCAGCAAAAGTCGCTCAGCAGGGGCTGAAGAGCGTGGCGATGCGCCAGCTTGCCATTCACGCCATCCGTGAAGCGGGCGAAAAGCATGCCAAAGAATTAGCGGAACTTGCCGTCGCAGAGACCGGCATGGGACGCGTCGACGATAAATTTGCCAAAAACGTGGCACAGGCTCGCGGGACGCCGGGCGTGGAGTGCTTATCGCCGCAGGTACTCACCGGCGATAACGGCCTGACGCTGATCGAAAATGCGCCGTGGGGCGTCGTCGCCTCAGTGACGCCATCTACTAACCCGGCGGCGACAGTGATTAATAACGCCATCAGCCTGATTGCCGCGGGTAACAGCGTCGTGTTCGCTCCCCATCCGGCGGCGAAAGGCGTTTCACAACGCGCTATCACACTGCTTAACCAGGCGGTGGTGGCGGCAGGTGGCCCGGAAAACCTGCTGGTGACCGTGGCGAACCCGGATATTGAAACCGCACAGCGGTTGTTTAAGTACCCAGGCATTGGTCTGCTGGTCGTCACCGGCGGCGAAGCGGTGGTCGACGCTGCCCGCAAACACACCAATAAACGTCTGATTGCCGCCGGTGCCGGTAATCCGCCGGTGGTCGTCGATGAGACGGCGGATCTGGCGCGGGCTGCACAATCCATCGTCAAAGGCGCTTCTTTCGATAACAACATCATCTGCGCGGATGAAAAGGTACTGATTGTCGTCGATAGCGTGGCGGATGAGCTGATGCGCCTGATGGAAGGCCAGCAGGCAGTGAAACTGAGCGCCGCACAGGCTGAACAGCTCCAGCCGGTGCTGCTGAAAAATATCGATGAACGCGGCAAAGGCACTGTCAGTCGTGACTGGGTTGGACGCGACGCGGCAAAAATCGCCGCCGCCATTGGCCTGCAAGTTCCGCCGCAAACCCGTCTGCTGTTTGTTGAAACGTCAGCCACGCATCCTTTTGCCGTCACGGAACTGATGATGCCGGTTCTGCCGGTGGTGCGGGTGGCAAATGTCGACGAGGCGATTGCGCTGGCGGTGCAACTGGAAGGCGGCTGCCACCATACCGCTGCGATGCACTCACGCAACATCGACAACATGAACCGGATGGCGAACGCCATTGATACCAGCATCTTTGTCAAGAATGGACCGTGCATTGCCGGGCTGGGGCTGGGCGGTGAAGGCTGGACCACCATGACCATCACCACGCCAACCGGGGAAGGGGTGACCAGCGCGCGTACGTTTGTACGTCTGCGTCGCTGTGTATTGGTGGATGCGTTTCGAATTGTATAAGGGATGAATGATGGCGCACGACGAAGAAAATTGGCTCACGCCAAGACTGCAAAAAGCCGCTGACCTGTGTAATCAGGCGCCTGCGACGAGCGATTCCGCGCTGTGGCTGGGTGTTGATCTCGGCACCTGCGACGTGGTGTCGATGGTTGTCGACGGTGACGGACAACCGGTCGCGGTGTGTCTTGACTGGGCTGACGTCGTGCGCGACGGCATCGTCTGGGATTTCTTCGGTGCGGTCACTATTGTGCGCCGCCATCTCGATACGCTCGAACAACAGCTCGGCAACCGGTTTACCCACGCGGCGACGTCGTTCCCGCCGGGCACCGACCCGCGCATCTCCATCAACGTGCTGGAATCTGCCGGGCTGGAGGTCAGCCATGTGCTGGATGAACCAACCGCGGTCGCCGATCTGCTGCAACTGGATAACGCCGGTGTCGTGGATATCGGTGGTGGCACGACCGGGATCGCCATCGTCAAACAGGGCAAAGTGACGTACTCGGCGGATGAAGCGACGGGCGGCCACCATATTTCGCTGACGCTGGCCGGAAACCGGCGCATCGAGCTGGAAGAGGCCGAGCAGGTCAAGCGCAGCAACGCGCAGGAGATTTGGCCGGTGGTGAAACCGGTCTACGAGAAAATGGCGGAGATCGTTGCTCGTCATATCGAAGGACAAGAAATAGCCGATTTATGGCTGGCGGGCGGCTCTTGTATGCAACCGGGTGTAGAGGCGTTGTTTCGCCAGCGCTTTCCTGAACTCCAGGTACATCTGCCCCGGCATAGCCTGTTTATGACACCGCTGGCGATCGCCAACAGCGGGAGAGAGAAAGCGGAGGGAATCTATGCAAGCTGAATTGCAGACGGCGCTCTTTCAGGCATTCGATACCCTGAATCTGCAACGCATGAAAACGTTCAGCGTACCGCCGGTCACGCTGTGCGGGCTCGGGGCGCTCAGTTCCTGCGGACAGGAAGCGCAATCGCGAGGCTTAAGCCATCTGTTCGTGATGGTCGACAGTTTCCTGCATCAGGCGGGGATGACCGCGTCGTTAGAGCGCAGTCTGGCGATGAAAGGCGTGGCGATGACGGTCTGGCCGTGTCCGATGGGTGAGCCGTGCATCACCGACGTCTGCGCAGCGGTCGCCCAATTGCGCGAGTCAAAATGCGACGGCGTTGTTGCCTTTGGCGGCGGTTCGGTGCTGGATGCGGCAAAAGCAGTCGCCCTGCTGGTGACGAATCCACATCAGACGCTGGCCCAGATGACGGAATACAGCAGCTTACGCCCGCGACTGCCGTTGATTGCTGTCCCCACCACCGCCGGAACCGGATCGGAAACCACGAACGTAACGGTGATTATCGACGCGGCGACAGGACGCAAGCAGGTGCTGGCACATGCGACGCTGATGCCGGACGTGGCAATCCTTGATGCCGCGCTGACTGAAGGCGTACCGCCTCATGTGACGGCAATGACCGGGATTGATGCGCTGACGCACGCGGTTGAGGCATACAGCGCGCTGAATGCCTCGCCGTTTACCGACAGCCTGGCGATTGGCGCGATTGCGATGATTGGCAAATCGCTGCCGAAAGCGGTGGGCTACGGTCACGACCTCGCCGCACGGGAGAGCATGCTGCTGGCCTCCTGCATGGCAGGAATGGCGTTTTCCAGCGCCGGGCTGGGGCTGTGTCATGCGATGGCGCATCAGCCTGGTGCCACATTGCACATTCCGCACGGCCAGGCGAACGCCATGCTGCTGCCAACGGTGATGGGCTTTAACCGTATGGTGTGTCGCGAACGCTTTAGCCATATTGGACGCGCCTTGACCAATAAGAAAGCAGACGATCGCGACGCTATCGCCGCCGTCAGCGAACTGATTGCGGAGGTGGGCCTGAACAAACGGCTCGCTGATGTCGGCGCAAAACCAGAACACTACAGCGTCTGGGCGCAAGCCGCGCTGGAGGATATTTGTATACGCAGCAACCCACGCACCGCCACGCAGAGCGACATTATTGAGTTGTACGCGGCGGCACAATAAAAGCATACCAGGACGTAGGCCAGATAAGGCGTTCGCGCCGCCACCCGGCAAAACGCGACATCATTGCCTGATGACGCTGCGCTTATCCGGTCTACGAAAACCCTGGCAAATGGAGATAAGGGTATGGGAATTAACGAAATCATCATGTACATCATGATGTTCTTTATGCTGATTGCCGCCGTGGACAGGATCCTGTCGCAGTTCGGCGGGTCGGCGCGTTTCCTCGGGAAGTTCGGCAAAAGTATTGAGGGATCCGGCGGTCAGTTCGAAGAAGGGTTTATGGCGATGGGCGCTCTGGGACTGGCGATGGTCGGTATGACCGCGCTGGCGCCGGTGTTAGCCAAACTGCTCGGGCCGGTGATTATTCCGCTGTATGAAATGCTTGGCGCGAACCCATCCATGTTCGCCGGAACGCTGCTGGCGTGCGATATGGGCGGCTTCTTCCTTGCCAAAGAGCTGGCGGGTGGCGACGTCGCGGCGTGGCTCTACTCGGGGTTGATTCTGGGGGCAATGATGGGGCCCACCATCGTGTTCTCTATCCCCGTTGCGCTGGGCATTATTGAGCCGTCTGACCGCCGTTATCTGGCGCTTGGCGTGCTGGCAGGCATTGTCACGATCCCTATCGGCTGTATTGCCGGTGGTCTGGTCGCGATGTATTCGGGCGTTGAGATCAACGGACAACCGGTCGAGTTCACCTTCGCGCTGATCCTGATGAACATGATCCCGGTGATTATCGTCGCCGTGCTGGTGGCGCTGGGATTGAAATTCATCCCGGAAAAAATGATCAACGGCTTCCAGATCTTCGCCAAATTCCTCGTTGCGCTGATCACCATTGGTCTCGCCGCGGCAGTCATCAAGTTCCTGCTGGGCTGGGAGCTGATCCCCGGTCTCGACCCCATCTTTATGGCACCTGGCGACACCCCCGGTGAAGTGATGCGTGCCATTGAAGTGATCGGTTCTATCTCCTGCGTACTGCTCGGGGCGTATCCGATGGTGCTGTTACTGACCCGTTGGTTTGAGAAACCGCTGATGCGCGTCGGAAGCCTGTTGAAAATCAACAATATGGCAGCTGGCGGCATGGTGGCGACACTGGCGAATAACATCCCGATGTTCGGCATGATGAAGCAGATGGATACCCGCGGCAAAGTGATCAACTGCGCCTTCGCCGTCTCCGCAGCCTTCGCGCTGGGTGACCACTTAGGCTTCGCGGCGGCCAACATGAACGCCATGATCTTCCC
The DNA here is from genome assembly GCF_001297795.1 of Citrobacter sp. CtB7.12. Taxonomy (NCBI): domain Bacteria; kingdom Pseudomonadati; phylum Pseudomonadota; class Gammaproteobacteria; order Enterobacterales; family Enterobacteriaceae; genus Citrobacter; species Citrobacter sp. CtB7.12. The sequence continues at coordinate 183,907 of NZ_LIFT01000006.1, forward strand.
GATGATTGTCGGCAAATTGATTGGCGGTGTTACGGCGATTGGCGTGGCCATGATGCTGGTGCCAAAAGATGAAAACGTTCCGGCAGAAACGGAAGTGGAGGCGCAATCGTGAACACGCGCCAGCTACTGAGCGTCGGTATCGATATCGGCACCACGACCACGCAGGTGATCTTCTCGCGCCTGGAACTGGTTAACCGTGCGGCAGTGTCGCAGGTGCCCCGTTACGAATTCATCAAACGCGACATTAGCTGGCAAAGCCCGGTCTTCTTTACCCCCGTCGATAAGCAGGGCGGGTTACGGGAGGACGACCTTAAAGCGCTGATCCTCGCGCAGTATCAGGCGGCGGGGATCGCGCCGGAATCGGTTGATTCAGGAGCCATCATCATCACCGGCGAGAGCGCGAAAACCCGCAACGCGCGCCCGGCGGTGATGACGCTCTCCCAGTCGCTCGGTGACTTTGTGGTTGCCAGTGCCGGACCGCATCTGGAATCGGTGATTGCCGGTCACGGCGCCGGGGCGCAAACCCTGTCTGAACAGCGGATGTGCCGGGTGCTGAACATCGACATCGGCGGCGGCACTTCGAACTACGCGCTGTTTGATGCCGGAAAGGTGAGCGGCACCGCCTGTCTGAACGTCGGCGGGCGTCTGCTGGAGACCGACGGTCAAGGGCGCGTCGTACATGCCCATCAACCCGGTCAGAAGATTGTCGATGAGGTATTCGGGGTGGGTACCGATGCCCGTTCACTGACCGTCGCGCAGTTAGGGCAGGTGGCGCAGCGGATGGCGAGTCTGATCGTAGAAGTGATCGACGGCGCGTTGTCGCCGCTGGCGCAAACGCTGATGCAAACCGGGTTACTGCCAGCGGACGCGAAGCCGGAGGTCATCACCCTGTCCGGCGGCGTGGGAGAGTGCTATCGCAATCTGCCTGCCGATCCGTTCTGCTTTTCTGATATTGGGCCGCTGCTGGCGACGGCGCTGCATGAGCATCCGCGTCTGCGTGCGATGAACGTGCAGTTTCCGGCGCAGACCGTGCGCGCCACGGTGATTGGCGCAGGGGCGCACACGCTGTCGCTCTCGGGCAGCACCATCTGGCTGGAAGGGGTTCAGTTGCCGCTACGTAATCTGCCGGTAGCGATCCCGCTGGATGACGCCGATCTGGTTGGCGCGTGGCAACAGGCGCTGATGCAGCTCGATCTGGATCCACAGACTGACGCATACGTACTGGCGCTTCCCGCCTCGTTGCCGGTGCGTTACGCCGCATTACTTACGGTCATCGACGCGCTGCTGGCCTTCATCGCGCGTTACCCGAATCCGCATCCCCTGCTGGTGGTGGCCGAGCAGGACTTTGGTAAAGCGCTGGGCATGCTGTTGCGCCCACAGTTACAGCAACTCCCGCTGGCGGTCATTGACGAAGTGATTGTCCGGGCGGGCGACTATATCGACATTGGTACGCCTTTGTTTGGCGGATCGGTTGTGCCGGTGACGGTGAAATCACTCGCATTTCCTTCCTGAGGGAACGACTTATGAAACTAAAGACCACATTGTTCGGCAATGTTTATCAGTTTAAGGATGTAAAAGAGGTGCTGGCAAAAGCCAACGAACTGCGTTCGGGGGATGTGCTGGCCGGCGTCGCGGCGCAAAGCTCGCAGGAGCGTGTCGCGGCGAAACAGGTGTTGTCGGAAATGACGGTGGCGGATATTCGCAATAACCCGGTGATTTCCTATGAAGAGGACTGCGTCACACGCCTGATTCAGGACGATGTCAACGAAACGGCCTACAACCGCATTAAGAACTGGAGCATCAGCGAGCTGCGTGAGCATGTGCTGAGCGATGACACCTCGGTTGATGATATTGCCTTTACGCGTAAAGGACTGACCTCGGAAGTGGTGGCGGCAGTGGCGAAGATCTGCTCTAACGCCGATCTGATCTACGGCGGCAAGAAAATGCCGGTAATCAAAAAGGCCAACACCACGATCGGTATTCCGGGCACCTTCAGCTGTCGTCTGCAGCCGAACGATACCCGTGATGATGTGCAGAGTATTGCCGCGCAAATCTACGAAGGGCTCTCTTTTGGTGCCGGCGATGCGGTGATTGGCGTCAACCCGGTGACCGACGATGTGGAGAACTTAAGCCGCGTACTGGACACGGTTTATGGGGTGATCGACAAGTTCAACATCCCGACCCAGGGCTGTGTGCTGGCGCACGTTACCACGCAGATTGAAGCGATCCGTCGCGGTGCGCCGGGCGGACTGATCTTCCAGAGTATCTGCGGCAGTGAAAAGGGCTTAAAAGAGTTCGGCGTAGAGCTGGCAATGCTGGACGAAGCGCGTGCGGTAGGGGCGGAGTTTAACCGGATCGCCGGAGAAAACTGCCTGTATTTTGAAACCGGACAGGGCTCGGCGCTGTCCGCCGGGGCGAACTTCGGGGCGGACCAGGTAACGATGGAAGCACGTAACTACGGCCTGGCGCGTCACTACGATCCATTCCTGGTGAACACCGTGGTGGGCTTTATCGGGCCGGAGTATCTCTACAACGACCGCCAGATTATTCGTGCCGGTCTGGAAGATCACTTTATGGGCAAGCTGAGCGGCATCTCGATGGGCTGTGACTGCTGCTACACCAACCATGCCGATGCCGATCAGAACCTCAACGAAAACCTGATGATTCTGCTCGCCACCGCGGGCTGTAACTACATCATGGGTATGCCGCTTGGCGACGACATCATGCTCAACTACCAGACCACCGCCTTCCACGATACGGCGACCGTACGCCAGTTGCTGAATCTGCGTCCGTCGCCGGAGTTTGAACGCTGGCTGGAAACGATGGGCATTATGGCAAACGGTCGCCTGACCAAACGGGCGGGCGATCCGTCACTGTTCTTCTGATGACGCGGGGATGACAAACAATGGATCAAAAACAGATTGAAGAAATTGTACGCAGCGTAATGGCGTCAATGGGACAGACACAGCCGCAGACCGCCGCCCCGTCGCAGTCCTGCGACAAACCGCAGTGTGCGGCACCGTCGACTACAGAGAGCTGCGCGCTGGATTTAGGCTCCGCTGAAGCAAAAGCCTGGATTGGCGTGGAGAACCCGCATCGCGCAGAGGTGCTGACCGAACTGCGGCGCAGTACCGCAGCGCGCGTTTGCACCGGGCGTGCCGGTCCGCGTCCACGCACTCAGGCGCTGCTGCGTTTTCTCGCCGACCACTCACGCTCAAAAGACACCGTACTGAAAGAGGTGCCGGAAGAGTGGGTGAAAGCGCAGGGACTGCTGGAAGTGCGTTCGGAAATCAGCGACAAAAATCTCTACCTGACGCGCCCGGATATGGGCCGCCGTTTGAGTCAGGAAGCCATAGAGGCGCTGAAATCGCAGTGCGTCGCAAATCCGGATGTTCAGGTGGTGGTGTCTGACGGCCTGTCTACCGATGCGATCACCGCGAACTATGAAGAGATCCTGCCACCGCTGCTGTCCGGTCTGAAGCAGGCCGGGCTGAAGGTCGGGACACCGTTCTTTGTCCGCTATGGTCGCGTGAAGATTGAAGACCAGATCGGCGAGATCCTCGGAGCGAAAGTGGTGATTCTGCTGGTCGGTGAACGTCCAGGACTGGGGCAGTCGGAGAGTCTCTCCTGCTACGCGGTCTATTCACCGCGCGTGGCGACGACGGTGGAGGCCGACCGTACCTGTATTTCCAACATCCACCAGGGCGGTACGCCGCCGGTAGAAGCCGCTGCTGTCATCGTGGATTTGGCCAAACGCATGCTGGAGCAGAAAGCGTCCGGCATCAACATGACCCGTTAAGGAGGCATCATGCCAGCATTAGATTTGATTCGACCGTCGGTCAGCGCGATGCGCGTGATTGCTTCCGTGAACGACGGGTTTGCACGCGAACTTAAATTACCGTCGCATATACGTAGCCTCGGTCTCATCACGGCAGATTCTGATGACGTGACGTATATTGCCGCAGACGAAGCGACAAAACAGGCGATGGTTGAAGTGGTGTATGGCCGTTCGCTGTACGCCGGGGCGGCCCATGGGCCATCGCCGACTGCCGGTGAAGTGTTGATTATGTTGGGCGGTCCAAACCCGGCGGAAGTGCGCGCCGGGCTGGATGCGATGGTGGCGCATATCGAAGGCGGCGCGGCGTTCCAGTGGGCGAACGATGCGGAAAACACCGCGTTCCTGGCGCATGTGGTGTCGCGTACCGGCTCTTATCTGTCGTCAACGGCAGGGATCGCGCTGGGCGATCCGCTGGCCTATCTGGTGGCACCTCCGCTGGAAGCAACGTATGGCATTGATGCGGCAATGAAATCAGCAGATGTTCAACTGGTGACCTACGTGCCGCCTCCGTCAGAAACTAACTACTCGGCGGCGTTTTTGACCGGTAGCCAGGCTGCCTGTAAAGCTGCCTGTAATGCCTTTGCCGATGCGGTTCTGGACATCGCCCGTAATCCTGTTCAGCGCGCGTAACGGAGGTCATCAATGATCAATGCACTGGGGTTACTGGAAGTGGAAGGCATGGTCGCCGCCGTTGATGCGGCGGATGCCATGCTGAAGGCGGCTAATGTCAACCTGCTGAGTCATGAAGTGCTTGACCCGGGCAAAGTGACGCTGGTGGTGGAAGGCGATCTGGCGGCGTGTCGTGCGGCGCTGGATGCCGGAAGCGCCGCAGCACAGCGGACAGGCCGCGTCATCAGCCGCAAAGAAATTGGTCGGCCAGAAGACGACACCCAGTGGCTGATCGGCGGATTTAAGCGCGCGTCGAAATCCCCTGAGCAGAAGACAGCGCCGAAGCCTGAAGCACCTGTACGGACTGAATACGCCGACGCGCTGCTGGCGCAGCTCGCTACAGCGCGTCAGGGAATGACGGCAGGAGAGGTCGCCGCGCACTTTGGCTGGCCGCTTGAAGAGGCCAGAAACGCACTGGAACAGCTCTTCACTGACGGGGCGTTGCGTAAACGCAGTAGTCGCTATCGCTTAAAAAATTAACCTGTCGGAGGGCCGGGCGTCTTACCAGGCGTCCGGCATAAAAGATCATGAAAAAGACCCGTTCAGCCAGTTTGCACCATCTTTATCATGAAGCGTTACCCGAAGACGTTAAACTCACGCCAAAGGTGGAAGTGGACAACGTTCACCAGCGGCGGACCACGGATGTTTATGAGCACGCCCTGACCATCACTGCCTGGCAGCAGATTTACGATCAACTGCATCCGGGGAAGTTTCATGGTGAATTCACGGAAATCTTGCTCGATGACATTCAGGTTTTTCGCGAATACACCGGACTGGCGCTGCGTCAGTCATGCCTGGTGTGGCCGAATTCGTTCTGGTTTGGCATTCCGGCCACGCGGGGCGAGCAGGGATTTATTGGCGCACAGTGTCTCGGCAGCGCCGAGATTGCGACCCGCCCGGGCGGTACGGAGTTCGAGCTGAGCACGCCGGATGATTACACGATTCTCGGGGTAGTGATTTCAGAGGATGTGATTTCCCGTCAGGCACAGTTTTTACATAATCCGGAAAGGGTGCTGCATATGCTGCGCAACCAGTCGGCGCTGGAGGTCAAAGAGCAGCACAAGGCGGCGCTGTGGGGCTTTGTCCAGCAGGCGCTGGCGACTTTTAGCGAGAACCCGGAGAATCTTCATCAACCCGCAGTGCGTAAGGTGCTGGGGGATAATCTGTTGTTGGCGATGGGCATGATGCTGGAGGACGCGCATCCTATCAACTCGGCGGAGAGTATCAGCCACCAGGGCTACCGCAAACTGCTCTCCCGGGCGCGTGAGTATGTGCTGGAAAATATGTCGGAGCCGCTGACGGTACTCGACCTCTGCAACCAGCTTCACGTCAGCCGTCGTACGTTGCAGAATGCATTTCACGCCATTTTGGGGATTGGACCGAATGCGTGGCTGAAAAGGATCCGCCTGAATGCGGTGCGACGGGAATTAATCAGCCCGTGGTCGCAGAGTACCACGGTCAAGGATGCGGCAATGCAGTGGGGGTTCTGGCATTTAGGGCAGTTCGCCACCGACTACCAGCAATTGTTTGCCGAGAAGCCGTCGCTGACGTTGCACCAGCGTATGCGCCAGTGGATGTGATGAACGCAGGCTGCAATGGATTGTAGGCCTGGTAAGGCGTAAGCCGCCATCAGGCAATTACACCCACTCACGCACCTGAATAAAATCGCTGAGAGCGGCCTCCGGGCTGCCAGCGTCCGGCTGCCAGTCGTATTCCCAACGCACCAGCGGCGGCATCGACATCAGGATGGATTCCGTGCGCCCGCCGGTCTGAAGCCCAAACAGGGTGCCACGATCCCACACCAGATTAAACTCCACGTAACGACCGCGACGATAGAGCTGGAAGTTACGCTCACGTTCACCCCAGTTCATCGCCTTGCGGCGCTCAACGATCGGCAGATACGCCTCGGTATAGCCTTCGCCGACGGCCTGCATGAAGGCGAAACAGTGGGCAAAATCCGGCGTGTTCAGATCGTCAAAAAACAGCCCGCCGATGCCACGCTGCTCGTTGCGATGTTTGAGGAAGAAATAGTCATCGCACCACTTTTTGTAACGTGGATAGACATCGTCGCCAAACGGCTGACACAGATCACGCGCAGTGCGATGCCAGTGAATGGCGTCTTCTTCAAAGCCGTAGTAGGGCGTTAAGTCAAAACCGCCGCCAAACCACCAGACCGGGTCGGCACCCGGCTTTTCGGCAATAAAAAAACGCACGTTGGCATGGCTGGTGGGAATATAAGGGTTGAGCGGGTGCACGACCAGCGACACGCCCATCGCTTCAAAACTGCGTCCTGCTAGTTCCGGGCGATGGGCCGTGGCCGATGCTGGCATGGCGTCACCGTGTACGTGAGAAAAATTGACGCCAGCCTGTTCGAAGATGCCGCCGTTACGCAGCACCCGACTCCGTCCGCCGCCGCCCGCGTCACGCTGCCAGCTATCTTCGACAAACTCCGCACCGTCAATGGCGGTGAGCTGCTGGCAAATGGCATCCTGCAGGTTCAGCAGGAACTGTTTTACGCGTAGAGCATCGGGTTTCATGATTACCGTTTCTTCGAATGCGCTTTCTGATTATCAAACCAATGGAAATAGCTGATCACACCATTAGCGATGGCGGTGGCGATCTTCTGACGAAATGCCGTGGTGCCCAGCAGTCGCTCCTCTTCCGGATTGGTGATGAACGAGGTTTCCACCAGTACCGACGGGATTGACGGTGATTTTAGCACCACAAACGCCGCCTGTTCCGTATTCCGGCTGTGCAGTTTATGTACCGGTTTGATCTTCCTGAGAATATGTGACCCCAGCGTCAGGCTGTTTTTGATGGTATCCGTCTGTACCAGGTCAAAGAGCACCTGTTGCAACAGGTGATCCTTGTCGGTCGTTTTCTTACCGGCGACTTCGTCGGCGCGGTTTTCGCGGTCGGAAAGGTATTTCGCCATGGCGCTACTGGCCCCGCGATTGGAGAGGGCAAACACCGACGCGCCCGCCGCGCTGGGATTGGTAAAGCCGTCCGCGTGGATTGACATAAACAGATCCGCGCCGTGCTTGTGGGCGATTTCGACGCGGTCATACAGGGGAATAAAGGTATCGCCTGAACGCGTCAAACGGCAGTCGATCCCCTGGCTGCGCAAAATGGAACGCACATTTTTCGCAATCGCCAGCACAACATGCTTTTCTTTGGAGCCGTTGCGGCCAATGGCGCCGGTGTCGATGCCGCCGTGGCCCGGGTCCAGCACGACAATGCGCTTGCCACCCGATTTTTTCGTGGCAGGCTGACTGTGACCATTGCTGGTTTTCAGTGGGGCTTCTTTGGCTGTGGCGTTCGCCATCCCTGTTAATGTCAGTGCCGCCAGTCCGGCTTTCAGCACCTGACGGCGCGATGTGAGAGTTTTTAGCGGTTTAAAAGTGCTCATACGGCCTGAGTTGTAAAAAAAAAGAATCCCGATGTTATATCGTATCGCGTAATCCGTTACGACGCTTGATGTTGAGAATTGTTTTACTTTTCATTTCAATACGTGACAATCCGCTATTATGCCATTTTTTCCGCCGTTTCGCGTCAGATATTGGCTAAATGGGGCGTTCGCGCCATAATCGGAGTATTAACCTTGAAAAGGGCCTCAATACCATGGAGATACGCGTTTTTCGCCAGGAAGATTTCGAAGAGGTGATCACCCTCTGGGAGCGCTGCGATTTGTTGCGTCCGTGGAATGACCCGGAAATGGATATCGAGCGGAAGGTGAACCATGACGTTAGCCTGTTTCTCGTTGCGGAAGTAAACGGGGAAGTGGTAGGGACGGTGATGGGCGGCTACGACGGTCATCGCGGATCGGCCTATTATCTTGGCGTGCACCCGGAATTTCGCGGTCGCGGCATCGCCAATGCGCTGCTTAACCGGCTTGAGAAAAAACTCATTGCGCGCGGTTGCCCGAAGATTCAGATCATGGTGCGTGAAGATAACGACGTGGTGTTGGGGATGTATGAACGACTCGGCTATGAGCATTCCGACGTGCTATGTCTCGGAAAACGCCTGATCGAAGATGAAGAATATTGAGTTTCATCCTGCAGATTACGACGGCCACGGCCATTTGCGTCTGCCCTTTTTGTTCTGGCTTGTGCTGCTGCTTCAGGCGCGGACCTGGGTGCTGTTTGTGATCGCCGGTTCTTCTCGCGAGCAGGGTACTGCGCTGCTGAATCTGTTTTATCCCGATCACGACAACTTTTGGCTGGGGCTGCTACCCGGCATTCCTGCCGTGCTTGCATTTTTACTGAGCGGGCGACGTTACACTTTTCCGCGTTTATGGCAGGCATTGCGACTGCTATTGATTGTTGCGCAGGTGGTGCTGCTCTGTTGGCAGCCCGTTCTCTGGTGCAATGGCGATCCTGTCAATGGCGCGGGTCTGGCGCTGGTGATGGCGGATATCGTGGCGCTTTTGTGGCTATTGACCAACCGACGGATGCGCGCCTGTTTTACTCTGGAGAAAGAATAACGGAACTTTTTAGTGAAGCCGGACTCCAGGTAACGTTGATCATTAATGAAAGGAAGTGAGATGAAATCGCTGCGTGTAGTGTTATGTGCTATGCCGCTGGTGCTGACCGGCTGTTCGACGCTGTCGTCGGTAAACTGGTCTGCCGCCAATCCGTGGAACTGGTTTGGTTCATCGACAGAAGTAACCGAACAGGGCGTTGGCGCACTCACGGCATCGACGCCGCTAAATGAACAGGCCATTGCCGATGCGCTGGACGGCGACTATCGCCTGCGCAGTGGCATGAAGACCGAGAATGGCAATGTGGTGCGCTTTTTCGAAGCCATGAACGGCGACAAGGTGGCGATGGTCATTCACGGCGAGCAGGGAAACATCAGCCGCATTGATGTCCTGGATAGCGGGATTCCTTCCGACGCGGGCGTTGAAATTGGCACACCGTTTAGCGACCTCTACAGCAAAGCGTTCGGCAATTGTCAGCCTGCCAGCCACGCTGAGCAGAGCGCAGTAGAATGTAAAGCCGAAGGCAGTCAACACATCAGCTATCTCTTTACCGGTGAATGGAAGGGGCCTGAAGGGTTAATGCCGCCGGACGATACGCTGAAAGCGTGGAAAGTGAGCAAAATTATCTGGCGTCGTTAATTTGCGTCTGAACAAACCCTCGAACGTAAAAAAAGGGTAAAATAACGCCCATCAATGCCACGATTGCGTGGCATTCTCATTTTTCAGGAGGAATGATGTCTCAGGTTCAGAGTGGCATTTTGCCAGAGCATTGCCGTGCGGCGATTTGGATTGAAGCGAATGTAAAAGGCGACGTTGATGCCCTGCGTGGTGCCAGCAAAGCGTTCGCCGATAAACTGGCGACCTTCCAGGCGACATTCCCGGACGCCCATCTGGGTGCGGTCGTGGCCTTCGGCAACAACACCTGGCGCGCCCTGAGCGGCGGAGTGGGGGCTGAAGAGCTGAAAGACTTTATCCCTTACGGTAAAGGCCTGGCCCCGGCGACCCAGTACGATGTGCTGATCCACATTCTTTCTCTGCGTCACGATGTGAATTTCTCTGTCGCTCAGGCGGCGATGGAAGCCTTCGGCGATTGCATTGAGGTCCAGGAAGAGATCCACGGTTTCCGTTGGGTGGAAGAGCGTGATCTCAGCGGCTTTGTCGACGGTACGGAAAACCCGGCAGGGGAAGAGACGCGCCGCGAAGTGGCGGTCATCAAAGACGGCGTGGATGCGGGTGGCAGCTACGTCTTTGTTCAGCGCTGGGAACACAATCTGAAGCAGCTCAACCGCATGAGTATTCACGATCAGGAGATGATGATCGGGCGTACCAAAGAAGCCAACGAAGAGATCGATGGCGACGATCGCCCGGTAACGTCGCACCTGAGCCGTGTGGATCTGAAAGAAGACGGCAAAGGGCTGAAAATTGTTCGCCAGAGCCTGCCATACGGTACCGCCAGCGGCACTCATGGTCTCTATTTCTGCGCCTACTGTGCGCGTCTGCATAACATTGAACAGCAACTGCTGAGCATGTTTGGCGACACCGACGGCAAACGTGACGCCATGCTGCGCTTCACCAAACCGGTGACCGGAGGGTATTACTTTGCGCCGTCTCTGGACCGTTTGCTGGCACTGTAATTTTCCGCTTACGCACGTCGCTACGACCAGCATAAAAATAGTGTCCCCGCCCCGGCGGGGATGATTTTTATCTAAGATTTACCTTAATTAGTGAGCTGTTCCTCAGCACGTATCCTTTTTTCCTGTATTTTCAATGTTAATGGAGTGTGAGACTTCATATTCACAAGGAGAGCATTGAAATGGGTAAACTCACGGGCAAAACAGCATTGATTACAGGCGCATCACAGGGCATTGGCGAAGGCATCGCCAAAGTGTTTGCCCGGCATGGGGCGAACTTAATCTTGCTGGATATCTCCGATGAGATTGAAAAGCTGGCGGATGAACTCGGTGGCCGCGGGCATCGCTGTACGGCGGTGATTGCGGATGTGACCGATCCCGCCTCCGTGGCGGCGGCGTTGAAGAAAGCGAAAGAGGTGGAAGGCCGCATCGACATTCTGGTCAACAATGCAGGCGTCTGCCGTCTGGGCAGCTTCCTCGACATGAGCGACGAAGATCGCGACTTCCACATTGATGTGAATATCAAAGGCGTCTGGAACGTGACCAAAGCGGTCCTGCCGGAGATGATTAAGCGTAAAGACGGACGCATCGTGATGATGTCCTCGGTCACTGGCGATATGGTCGCCGATCCGGGCGAAACGGCCTATGCGTTGTCGAAGGCCGCGATTGTCGGGCTGACCAAATCGCTGGCGGTGGAGTACGCCCAGTCGGGGATTCGCGTGAATGCGATTTGCCCGGGCTACGTGCGTACCCCGATGGCGGAAAGCATTGCGCAGCAGTCTAACCCGGACGATCCGGAAGCAGTGCTGACCGAAATGGCGAAGGCGATCCCGCTGCGTCGACTGGCCTGCCCGCTGGAAGTGGGTGAACTGGCCGCCTTCCTGGCGTCGGATGAGTCCAGCTATCTCACGGGCACGCAAAACGTGATTGACGGCGGCAGCACGTTGCCGGAGACCGTCAGCGTCGGAATCTGACGACCGCACAACCCCTTCTGACCATCAGGAGGGGTTTCTCTTATTCCCTTTTCAACTTTCAAATCAGTAAACGGTATATAAAACCGTTACTCCTTTCACACTCGTTATAAATATTATGGCTATTAGAAAGTCATCAAATTTATAAGGGTGCGCAATGGCCGTTAACTTACTGAAAAAAAGATATCTGACGCTGATGGCGTCGTTGTTACTGGTCGGTCAGGCGCAGGCGACGGAGCTGTTGAACAGCTCGTACGACGTCTCCCGCGAACTGTTTGCCGCCCTCAACCCGCCGTTTGAACAGCAGTGGGCGAAAGATAACGGCGGCGATAAGCTGACGATTAAACAGTCGCACGCGGGCTCCTCAAAGCAGGCGCTGGCAATTTTACAGGGACTGAAAGCCGACGTCGTGACCTACAACCAGGTGACCGATGTGCAGATCCTGCATGACAAAGGCAAGCTGATTCCGGCTGACTGGCAAAGCCGTCTGCCGAACAACAGCTCACCGTTTTACTCCACGATGGGATTCCTGGTACGTAAAGGCAACCCGAAGAACATTCGCGACTGGAACGACCTTGTCCGTTCTGATGTAAAACTGATCTTCCCGAACCCGAAAACCTCCGGTAACGCCCGTTACACCTATCTGGCTGCCTGGGGCGCCGCCGATAACGCGGACGGCGGCGATAAAGCCAAAACTGAACAGTTCATGACCCAGTTCCTGAAAAACGTCGAAGTGTTTGATACCGGCGGTCGCGGCGCGACCACGACGTTTGCTGAGCGCGGACTGGGCGATGTGCTGATTAGCTTTGAGTCCGAAGTGAACAACATTCGCAAACAGTATGAAGCGCAGGGTTTTGAAGTGGTTATCCCGAAAACCAATATTCTGGCTGAGTTCCCGGTTGCCTGGGTGGATAAAAATGTGCAGGCCAATGGCACCGAGAAAGCGGCGAAAGCCTATCTGAACTGGCTGTACAGCCCGCAGGCGCAAACCATCATCACGGACTACTACTACCGCGTGAACAACCCGGAGGTGATGGACAAGCTGAAAGATAAATTCCCACAGACCGAACTGTTCCGCGTGGAAGAGAAATTTGGCTCCTGGCCTGAGGTGATGAAAACCCATTTCACCAGCGGTGGCGAACTGGACAAACTGCTGGCGGCGGGGCGTAAGTAATGTTTGCAGTCTCCTCCCGACGCGTACTGCCTGGCTTTACTTTAAGCCTGGGCACCAGCCTGCTGTTCGTTTGCCTGATTTTGCTGCTGCCGCTCAGTGCGTTAGTGATGCAACTGGCACAGATGAGCTGGGCGCAATACTGGGATGTGATTACCAATCCGCAGGTGGTTGCTGCCTATAAAGTGACGCTACTGTCGGCGTTTGTGGCGTCGATTTTTAACGGTGTGTTTGGCCTGCTGATGGCGTGGATCTTAACCCGTTACCGTTTTCCGGGCCGGACGTTGCTGGACGCGCTGATGGATCTGCCGTTTGCGCTGCCGACGGCAGTTGCCGGTCTGACGCTGGCTTCGCTGTTTTCCGTTAACGGTTTCTACGGCGAATGGCTGGCAAAATTTGATATCAAGGTGACATACACCTGGCTTGGCATTGCGGTGGCGATGGCGTTCACCAGTATTCCGTTCGTGGTGCGTACCGTGCAACCGGTACTCGAAGAGTTAGGCCCGGAATATGAAGAAGCGGCGGAAACCCTGGGCGCCACGCGGCTGCAAAGCTTTCGCAAGGTGGTCCTGCCGGAACTGTCACCTGCGCTGGTGGCCGGTGTCGCGCTGTCGTTTACCCGCAGCCTTGGCGAGTTCGGCGCAGTGATTTTCATCGCCGGTAACATTGCCTGGAAAACGGAAGTCACCTCGCTGATGATTTTTATTCGTTTGCAGGAGTTTGATTACCCTGCCGCCAGCGCGGTTGCCTCGGTGATCCTCGCGGCATCGTTATTGCTGCTGTTTTCAATTAACACCCTGCAAAGTCGCTTTGGCCGACGTGTGGTAGGTCACTAATGGCGGAAGTTACTCAATTGAAGCGTTATGACGCCCCCCGCATCAACTGGGGAAAATGGTTTCTGATTGGCACCGGCATGCTGGTGTCGGTGTTCATCCTGTTGGTGCCGATGATCACCATTTTCGTCCAGGCGTTCAGCAAAGGGGTGTTGCCCGTGCTACAGAATCTGGCCGATCCGGATATGCTGCATGCCATCTGGCTGACGGTGTTGATCGCCCTGATTGCGGTGCCGGTGAACCTGGTGTTTGGCGTTCTGCTGGCCTGGCTGGTGACCCGTTTTAACTTTCCGGGCCGCCAGTTGCTGCTGACGCTGCTGGATATTCCTTTTGCCGTCTCGCCGGTGGTGGCGGGGCTGGTGTATCTGCTGTTTTACGGTTCCAACGGCCCGTTGGGCGGCTGGCTGGACGAGCATAATCTGCAAATTATGTTCTCCTGGCCGGGGATGGTGCTGGTGACCATCTTCGTCACCTGTCCGTTTGTGGTACGTGAACTGGTGCCGGTGATGCTCAGTCAGGGTAGTCAGGAAGATGAGGCGGCGATTTTGCTGGGCGCATCCGGCTGGCAGATGTTCCGTCGCGTGACGCTGCCGAACATTCGCTGGGCGCTGCTGTATGGCGTGGTGCTGACTAACGCCCGTGCGATTGGCGAGTTTGGCGCGGTGTCGGTGGTTTCCGGCTCAATTCGCGGCGAAACCCTGTCGCTGCCGTTACAGATTGAATTACTGGAGCAGGACTACAACAGCGTCGGCTCTTTTACCGCTGCGGCGCTATTGACGCTGATGGCGATTATTACCCTGTTTTTGAAGAGCATGTTGCAATGGCGCCTGGAGAATCAGGAAAAACGCGCGCAACAGGAGGAAAATCATGAGCATTGAGATTGCCAATATTAAGAAGTCTTTTGGTCGCACCCAGGTGCTGAACGATATCTCACTGGATATTCCTTCAGGTCAGATGGTTGCCTTGCTGGGGCCGTCCGGTTCCGGTAAAACCACACTGCTGCGCATTATTGCCGGGCTGGAACACCAGTCCAGCGGACATATTCGCTTCCATGGTACCGACGTCAGCCGCCTGCATGCGCGCGATCGTAAGGTGGGATTTGTCTTTCAGCACTACGCGCTGTTCCGCCATATGACGGTGTTCGACAACATCGCCTTTGGCCTGAGCGTCCAGCCGCGTCGTGAGCGTCCCAATGCGGCGGCGATTAAAGCCAAAGTGACGACACTGCTGGAGATGGTGCAACTGGCACACCTGGCGGATCGCTTCCCGGCGCAGCTTTCAGGTGGGCAAAAACAACGTGTCGCGCTGGCCCGCGCGTTAGCGGTTGAACCACAAATTCTGCTGCTGGATGAGCCGTTTGGTGCCCTTGATGCGCAGGTGCGTAAAGAGCTGCGCCGCTGGCTGCGTCAACTGCATGAAGAGCTGAAATTCACCAGCGTCTTTGTCACGCACGATCAGGAAGAGGCCACTGAAGTGGCGGACCGCGTGGTGGTAATGAGCCAGGGGAATATTGAACAGGCCGATGCGCCGGATCAGGTCTGGCGTGAACCGGCGACCCGCTTTGTACTGGAATTTATGGGTGAAGTGAACCGCCTGCAAGGCACCATTCGTGGTGGGCAGTTCCACGTTGGCGCACACCGCTGGCCGCTGGGCTATACGCCTGCGTATCAGGGGCCGGTCGATCTGTTCCTGCGTCCATGGGAAGTCGATATCAGCCGCCGTACCAGTCTGGATTCGCCGTTGCCGGTTCAGGTTATTGAAGCCAGCCCGAAAGGTCATTACACCCAATTGGTCGTGCAGCCGCTCGGGTGGTATCACGACCCGTTGACCGTGGTCATGCAAGGGGACGATGCTCCGGTACGCGGCGAGCGTCTGTTTGTAGGCCTGCAAAACGCACGCTTGTATAACGGCAATCAGCGTATTGAACGTCATGATGATGTTGTTTTCGCAGAAATAGCGTAATCTCAGAGCGTTTTTTATGTAGGCCGGATAAGGCAGTTATGCTGCCTCCGGCAATACACATTTGCCTGATGGCGCTGGGTTTATCAGGTCTGGGTTGTGGACTGAAATTGTGAACACATTAGAACAAACTATTGGCAACACGCCGCTGGTGAAGCTGCAACGGTTGACGCCGGATAATGGCAGTGAAATTTGGGTCAAACTGGAAGGCAATAACCCGGCGGGGTCGGTGAAAGATCGTGCTGCGTTATCGATGATTGTTGAAGCGGAAAAACGCGGGGAGATTACGCCTGGTGATGTATTAATTGAGGCTACCAGCGGGAACACTGGCATTGCGCTGGCGATGATTGCGGCCCTGAAAGGCTATCGTATGAAGCTACTGATGCCGGACAACATGAGCCAGGAACGCCGCGCCGCGATGCGCGCCTACGGTGCTGAGCTGATTCTGGTGACCAAAGAGCAGGGGATGGAAGGGGCGCGCGATTTAGCGCTGGAGATGGCTCAGCGCGGCGAAGGCAAGCTGCTGGACCAGTTCAATAACCCTGATAACCCATACGCGCATTACACCACTACGGGGCCGGAAATCTGGCGGCAAACGTCCGGACGTCTCACCCATTTTGTTTCCAGCATGGGGACGACTGGTACTATCACCGGGGTTTCTCGCTTTCTGCGCGAGCAGGCCCGCGCGGTCACTATTGTGGGTCTGCAACCGGAAGAGGGCAGCAGCATTCCGGGGATTCGCCGATGGCCAGCGGAATACATGCCGGGCATTTTTAATGCTCAGCTTGTCGATCAGGTCGTCGATATTCACCAGCGAGACGCGGAGAACACTATGCGTGAACTGGCGGTACGTGAAGGGATCTTCTGTGGCGTCAGCTCTGGCGGCGCGGTCGCCGGTGCAATACGGATTGCGAAAGCCAATCCGGGCGCGGTGGTAGTGGCGATTATTTGCGATCGCGGCGATCGTTATCTCTCTACCGGCGTGTTTGGCGAAGAGCACTTCAGCCAGGGCGCGGGGATTTAACCCCATTGCCCGGCGATGACCGGGCATGCGGATTAACCCTGACGTTTTTTCACCAGCAGATCCAGGAACTGCCAGAGTTTTTCATTCATTTCCTTATAATCCCATTCGCGCATTTCCGCCTTCGAGCGAATAAAGCGCTTCCCTTTGGCTTCCGCCAGCTCTTGCTCAGAATGTTGAATCAGTCCTTCCACCGCCTCGGCAGTAAATTCCATATGGCACTGGAAGCCGTAGACAAAGTTGCCGTATTGCACGATCTGTCGTGGACAGCCGATGCTTGTGGCAAGCACCGTGGCCTGATCGGTAAGCCCTGGCATGTCGTTATGCCAGTGGCCGACCGTCAGCGGAGAGCCGAAGTGGGCAAGCAACGGATGCTGTTTTCCTGCTTCGGTCAGCGTAATGGGATAGTGACCAATCTCTTTTTCTGGACTCTGGCAGACCCTGGCTCCCAGCGCTTCGCCAATCAACTGTGAACCCAGACAGATCCCGACCACGATCCGACCCGCCGAGATAGCCTGGTTGATCAGGTGTTGTTCAGCCTTAGAGTCAAAATAAGGGCACTCTGCAAGCGTGGTGCGCGGTGACTGCGGGCCGCCAAACACGACCAGCATATCAAAGCCATCGGCGTTGGCCGGAACCGGTTCGCTGTCATAGACGCGGGTCCAGGTGATGTGATGACCGCGCGTTTCAGCCCACGGCAAATAAGCGCCTGCCGATTCAAATGATTCGTGAATAATAAAATGGACGTGCACGGATACTCTCCTGTTATTGGCTCAGCGCCTGATGAAGATGGCCGGCCAGGCGGTTGATGTCGTTGTCATTGAGTGTGGAAAGGGTGATACGCAGTCCCTGTGCGGGCGTGTTAACGCCGAAAGCGTCGCCTTCACGCACCAGCCAACCGGATTTCGCCAGCGCGAATGCAACGTTTTGGCTGGCTTCGGCAAGGGGTAGCCACAGGTTCAGACCATCGCCGGGGAAAATGTTGTTGATGCCTTGTGCGTGCAGCGCCTGCGCCAGTTTGCGCTGCTGATCGGCGTAAAACTGGCGGGATTCGGCGAGCGTTTGCTGCCAGACGGGGTCTGCCAGACAGGTGTAAACCAGATCCTGCAAAATGTGGCTGACCCACTGACTGCCGGCGTTTAGACGCAGGCGTAATTTTGCTGACGTCGCGGGATCGCTGGCGACAATGGCAAGACGCAGGTCTGGCCCCAGCGTTTTCGACATTGAGCGAACGATTGACCAGTGGAGCGTTTCTGCCGCAATCACCGGATGCCACGCGCAGGCGGAAAGCAGGGCAAAGTGGTCGTCAACAATCACCAGTACCTGTGGGTATCGCGCAAGGATGGCCTGTAATGCGCCAGCGCGTGCGGCGCTTAAACTGCATCCCGTCGGGTTGTGCGCCCGAGGTGTAACGATCACTGCCCGGGCGCCTTTACTCAGCGCCTGTTCGAGCCCCTCCGGTCGCATCCCTTCACTGTCGACGCTCACCGGGCTGGCGCTGAATCCGGCGTATCGCAGCATATTGATACTGCTTAAAAAGCAAGGGTCTTCAACCACCACGCTATCGCCGGGCAGCAGATGGGCGCTCAGCAGGCGTTCAATGGCGTCAATTGCGCCGCTGGTGATATCAATTTCATCCGCAGCGGGAACGGCATCCTGCATCCACTGCGTGGCCCAGCGCTTTAACTCCGGGGAAACCGGCGCGTCACCGTACAGGCGGTGGTCGTGATGACATTTTGCAAAGTAACGGCTCAGGTCCGGCAGGCGAGCCGGGTCAGGATTTCCGCTGGAGAGATCGTGAAGCGGCGTGTGGGGGTCGCCGCCTTCGCGTGCGATGGGCGTCGAGGCGCTTTTAATAACGGTGCCATTGCGGCCACGACTTTGCGCCAGTCCGGATGTCACCAGGCGTTTGTAGGCCGCTGCAACAGTATTGCGATTTACATTGAGTTGCGCAGCCAGTTCCCGTACCGGCGGCAATGTTTCACCTGCAGACAACACGCCGCTGGTGACGTGCTGCCGTATACTGTCAAAGATTTCGCTGGCGGTTTTTCCGTCGATCATTATTGACCTATGACAAAATGAATTTTAGCATATGACGATAATAGTGAGGCACCCGCCCGCTGTCCAGTGAGAGGAGAAGTTAATGGAGCAGGAGAGTGATATTCAGTCAGTACTCTTCGACGATAAGCATCGGGCGTTGCAGACCGATATTGTCGCCGTTCAGTCACAGGTGGTGTATGGCAGCGTCGGCAATAGCATCGCTGTGCCAGCCATCAAAGCAAAGGGTTTGCGGGTGACGGCGGTGCCTACCGTCCTGTTCAGTAATACTCCGCACTATGACACGTTCTATGGGGGCGTTATTCCGGCCGACTGGTTCCGTGGTTATTTGCTGGCGTTAAGCGAGCGTGATGCGCTGCGCGAGTTAAAGGCCGTGACCACCGGTTATATGGGCAGCGCAGAACAAATCGTGCTGCTGGCGCAATGGTTGCAAAACGTTCGTCAAACGCATCCTGACATTCCTGTTCTGGTCGATCCGGTGATTGGCGATACCGACAGCGGAATGTATGTGAAAGCCGAGATACCGGATGCCTATCGACATCACCTGCTGCCGCTGGCGCAGGGGCTGACGCCGAATGTCTTTGAACTGGAGATGCTCAGCGGTATGCCGTGCCGCACCCTGGAGGAGGCTGTTATCGCGGCGAGATCGCTGCTGACCGACACGCTGAAGTGGATTGTCATCACCAGCGCGCCAGGACAGGACAGTGAAACCATCAATGTGGCGGTGGTCACGGCCCAAACGCTGGATGTGATTGAGCACCCGCGGGTAGAAACCGATCTGAAAGGGACCGGCGATCTGTTCTGTGCCGAGTTGATTAGCGGCATTGTGTTGGGGAAATCGTTGACGCAGGCAACGCAACAGGCCGCGGAACGCGTACTGGCGGTGATGACCTGGACGCAGCAATGCGGATGTGACGAACTGATACTGCCTCCGGCAGGGGAGGCGCGATGAAGAGTTATCGGTTAGTGGTTCGTCAGCAGGGACGTATCGTGGGACATTTTGAAACCAGCGGGCTGAATGCGCTGGAAGATATCTGCGTGGCGCGCGCGATGTTTGGCATCACGGGCGGCTATCAGTGCGAACTGTTGGTTTCTGATTCAGAAAAGCGGATGCTGGAGAGCGGGCCGGAAGGGATGAAAATCCTGATGCGTGAAAAGTGTTATCGCCCGGTGACCTCACCATTGTAACCGCGAACTGATGCCGGATGGCTGCGTAAGTCCCATCAGGCGGGTTTGCCATCCGGTAGATAAAAAAATGGCGCCAGAAGGCGCCATTTTTCTCTGCGGCAAGAATTATTTCTTGATGCGGATAACCGGGGTTTCACCCACAGTCACGCTACCGGACAGTTTGATCAGTTCTTTGATTTCGTCCATGTTGGAGATAACAACCGGAGTCAGGGTTGACTTGGCTTTTTCTTCCAGCAGCGGCAGATCGAATTCAATTACCGGGTCACCCACTTTCACACGCTGGCCTTCTTCAGCGATACGCTTGAAGCCTTCGCCTTTCAGCTCAACGGTGTCGATACCGAAGTGAACAAACAGTTCGATACCGCTATCGGATTCGATAGAGAACGCATGGTTGGTCTCAAAGATTTTGCCGATGGTACCGTCAACCGGTGCAACCATCTTATTACCGGTTGGTTTGATAGCGATGCCATCACCCACGATTTTTTCAGCAAAAACGACATCCGGTACGTCTTCGATGTTGACGATCTCGCCAGAGAGCGGTGCAACAATCTCAATAGTTCCGGTGTCTTTCTTATCATCAGAAACCAGAGACTTCAGTTTATCGAACAAACCCATGATCTTCTCCTAAGCAGTAAATTGGGCCGCATCTCGTGGATTAGCAGATTGTTTTTTCTTCAATGAACTTGTTAACCAGCGTCATTAACTCGTCCGTTGTCGGTTGAGCAAGAGCCTGCTCTGCTAACACCTTCGCATCTTCGAAGTTCGTGTTACGGATAATCTTCTTAATGCGCGGGATAGAAATGGCGCTCATAGAGAATTCGTCCAGACCCATCCCCAGCAACAGAAGTGTAGCACGTTCGTCGCCTGCAAGCTCACCACACATGCCAGTCCATTTACCTTCAGCATGAGAAGCATCAATAACTTGCTTGATCAATGTGAGGACAGATGGCGACATTGGCTGGTAGAGATGTGAAATCATATCATTACCACGGTCAACTGCCAGAGTGTACTGCGTTAAATCATTGGTGCCGATACTAAAGAAATCAACTTCTTTGGCTAAATGACGAGCAATCGTTGCCGCAGCCGGTGTTTCCACCATCACGCCAATCTCAATGGTCTCGTCAAAAGCTTTACCTTCGTCACGCAGTTCCTGTTTGTAGATTTCGATCTCTTTACGCAGTGCGCGAACTTCTTCAACAGAGATGATCATCGGGAACATAATGCGCAATTTGCCGAAAGCAGACGCGCGCAGGATAGCGCGAACCTGATCGCGCAGGATCTCTTTACGATCCATCGCGATACGCACAGCACGCCAGCCCAGGAACGGGTTTTCTTCTTTCGGGAAGTTCATGTACGGCAGCTCTTTGTCGCCGCCGATGTCCATGGTACGCACGATCACCGCCTGAGAGCCACACGCTTCAGCCACGGCTTTGTAAGCTGCAAACTGTTCTTCTTCAGTCGGCAGCGCGTCGCGATCCATAAACAGGAATTCAGTACGGTACAGACCCACACCTTCCGCACCGTTGCGCTCTGCGCCTTCGACGTCACGCACGGTACCGATGTTGGCGCACACTTCAACCTGATGGCCATCCAGGGTGATGGCAGGCAGATCTTTCAGTTTAGCCAGTTCCGCTTTTTCAGTGGCAACTTGCTCCTGAACGGCGCGCAGTTTTTCAATTTCTTCGTTGGTCGGGTTGACGTAAACCTGGTTGTTTACGGCATCCAGAATCAGATAATCGTCGTTTTTCACCTGAGAGGTGACGCTACCGGTACCCACGATGGCTGGCAGTTCCAGAGAACGCGCCATGATAGAGGTGTGGGAAGTGCGGCCGCCCACGTCGGTAATGAAACCCAGCACCTTTTTCAGGTTCAGCTGTGCGGTTTCTGACGGGGTCAGGTCAGCGGCAACCAGGATGACTTCATCCTGAATTGCGCTCAGGTCAATAATTGCCAGCCCGAGGATGTTGCGCAGCAGGCGCTTACCGATGTCACGTACGTCAGCCGCACGTTCTTTCAGGTATTCATCATCCAGTTCTTCCAGGGCAGTGGCCTGACCTTCGATAACTTCATGCGCAGCCGCGTCAGCCGTCATGTGTTTATCTTTAATCAGGGCTATGATTTCCTGCTCCAGCTCCTCATCTTCGAGCAGCATAATATGCCCTTCGAAAATGGCTTCTTTTTCTTCACCGAACGTTTCACCAGCTTTCGTTTTGATCGCTTCTAACTGTGCAGATGCCTTGGCACGACCGCTCAGAAAACGTTCAACTTCCTGATCAACCTTGTCGGCAGAAATTTTTTTCCGGTCAATGACGATTTCGTCTTCTTTCAGCAAAAGTGCTTTGCCGAAAGCGATACCCGGGGATGCTAAAATGCCTGAAATCATAACCCTACCTTACTTGTGACTGATTTTTAAAAGAACCCGGAAAAACTTATTCCAGTTCCGCCATCAGCTTGACCAGATGTTCTACGGCTTTCTGCTCGTCTTCACCTTCTGCAGAGATGGTCACGACGGTACCCTGAGTCAGACCCAGAGTTTGCAGTTTAAACAGGCTTTTCGCGCTGGCGCTTTTGCCGTTGGAAGTCACAGTAATCTCAGAAGTGAAGCCTTTCGCTTCTTTAACAAACTGAGCAGCAGGGCGGGTGTGCAGACCGTTCGGAGCGGTAATGGTAACTTCTTGCTGGAACATTGTATTTCCCCAACTTATAGGTTTAGTGTTGTGGAACTAAAGTCTAGCCTGGCGGTTTGACTTTAGCCTGTATTGTTAGCGCCGGCGTAAACGGGCGCGACACACCAGGTGTTTTACGCCATCCGTTGCTGTCAACCTCTGGCCGCTGACGTTTCGCTCGTCATTAAACATTATGCCGCTAAATCAATACTTGAACCAAATCATAAAATCGATTCAGCTAGCAGTTTTCCTGTAACGATTAATTTCGCGCTTCAAAATAATTAATCAGGTTAAATACCAGACCTGGCGGGGTGAAGCAATGGCAGGTGGGGTGAAAGTTTGAAGCAGGCCACAAAAAAGCACCTGAAAAGGTGCTTTTTTACGCGTTTTTAACATGCTGGCATTACTGTTGCAATTCTTTCTCTGTGAAGAGATCGGCAAACAGTGCAGTGCTCAAATAACGCTCACCCGATGACGGTAGGATAACCACAATATTCTTATTGGTAAAGGTTTCATCTTCCTGAAGCTTAAGCGCGGCAGCCACTGCGGCTCCGGAGGAGATACCGGCAAGAATGCCTTCCTCTTCCATTAGGCGGCGGGCGGTGGAGATCGCCTCTTCGTTGGTGATGGCGACCACTTTGTCGATCAGTTTCAGATCCAGGTTACCCGGAATGAAACCGGCGCCGATACCCTGAATTTTGTGCGGACCTGGCTTCAGCTCTTCGCCTGCCAGCGCCTGAGCAATGACCGGGGAATCCGTTGGCTCAACGGCAACGGTAATCAGGTCGGTTTTGCCTTTGGTGCCTTTAATATAGCGGGTGACGCCGGTTAGCGTCCCGCCAGTCCCCACGCCGGAGATGAAAACGTCAACCTGGCCGTCGGTATCTTCCCAGATTTCCGGACCGGTGGTTTTTTCGTGAATTTCTGGGTTTGCCGGGTTGCTGAACTGCTGAAGCAACAGATATTTCGCCGGATCGCTGGCGACAATCTCTTCAGCTTTCTGAATGGCGCCTTTCATGCCTTTTGCGCCTTCGGTCAGCACCAGGTTGGCACCCAGCGCTTTCAGCAGTTTACGACGTTCGATACTCATGGTTTCCGGCATGGTCAGCGTCAGTTTGTAACCACGTGCCGCCGCGACATAGGCCAGCGCGATACCCGTGTTGCCGCTGGTGGGTTCAACCAGCTCGACGCCCGGTTTAAGCACGCCGCGTTTTTCAGCATCCCAAATCATATTGGCACCGATACGGCATTTCACGCTGAAGCTCGGGTTACGTGATTCCACCTTCGCCAGAATGCGTCCGTTACCGATACGGTTCAGTCGAACCAGCGGCGTATGACCGATAGTCAGCGAGTTGTCTTCAAAAATCTTACTCATGGCCTGTCCTTAACTGTATGAAATTGGGATACCTTCCCAGCATACCCTTCAGACGAATATGGGGAAGTAAGGATTTCGCATATCTATATGCTATGAAGAAATAATGGGTATCAGTATGGAATAAGAGGCGTTATAAACAACCTCTTATTTACACAAACTTTCGTTATTTCCATAACGCGTGCTTAGCACGATAGCAATCCACCCACATCGCCGTGGCGCCACAGACTGCCACTGGCATGATGAAGAGATTAAGAACCGGGATCAGGGTAAACAGGCTGGTGAGCGCACCAAACTGCATATTGGTGACCTTACGGCTGCGCAGAGCAGTGCGCATCTCTTTAAACGGCACTTTATGGTTGTCAAAAGGGTAATCGCAATACTGAATGGCCAGCATCCAGGCGCTGAACAGGAACCACAGTACGGGGGCGACGGTTTGCCCGATGCCGGGAATAAAGTAAAGGATCAGCAGTACGATGGCGCGTGGCAGATACCAGGCCAGCTTTTGCCATTCGCGTTTCATAATCCGCGGCACATCTTTCATGATCCCCAGAATGCCCGTGTCCGGCGGCGTTGCGCCGGTGAGCCGCGCTTCCAGTTGCTCCGCCAGCAGCCCGTTAA
This sequence comes from Citrobacter sp. CtB7.12, assembly GCF_001297795.1. Classification (NCBI taxonomy): domain Bacteria; kingdom Pseudomonadati; phylum Pseudomonadota; class Gammaproteobacteria; order Enterobacterales; family Enterobacteriaceae; genus Citrobacter; species Citrobacter sp. CtB7.12. The sequence goes on from NZ_LIFT01000006.1 coordinate 208,385, forward strand.
ACGGCGCGGCAATCCAGTTGGCCAGGGTCGAGAAAAAATAGCCAAACACCAGCAGCACAGAGATGACCGCGACAGGCCACAGCAGATAGCTCAGCCATTGCAGCCAGTCCGGGACGTGACTCATAAGCGACGGGATCCAGACATCCAGCTGTGTGAACAGCCACCAGAACGCACTGCCCATTAGCAGGATGTTGACCAATAGCGGTAAAATGACATAGCGACGGATCCCTGGTTGCGAAACCAGTTTCCATCCCTGAGCAAAGTAGTAAAAACCGCTGCGTGGCGCAGTGACAGATGATGACACCATAGTCAGGACATGCTCCTTTTCGTATAAGTCCTAAGCGAACACGGGTATCTTACCGGGTTATCGCACACAGAACAGTTCGGAAATGTTCGAAAAAACAGCAAAAAGCACGATTTCGTTCATCTTTATGCTGTGAAAGCTAAGAGTACACTTGCACTTGACGTAATCGGCAAATACTCTTAGTGAGTAAATGTTTGCCGTGGTGGCAAGGTGTTAGAACAACAGAGAATATAATGATGCAGGATTTGCGTCTGATATTAATCATTGTTGGCGCGATCGCCATAATCGCTTTACTGGTACATGGTTTCTGGACCAGCCGTAAAGAACGATCTTCTATGTTCCGCGATCGTCCACTGAAACGCATGAAATCAAAACGCGACGACGACTCGTATGACGATGATGTCGAAGCAGACGAAGGCGTGGGTGAAGTTCGTGTTCACCGCGTGAATCATGCCCCTGGCAACCCGCAGGAGCATGAAGCTCCTCGTCAGTCGCCGCAACACCAGTACCAGCCGCCTTATGCGTCGGCACAACCGCGTCAGCCGGTTCAGCCATCGTCTGAAGTGCCGGTACAGCCGCAGCATGCCCAGCGTCCGCCGCAGCAGCCGGTACACCAGCCACAGCCTGCGCCGCAGCAATCCGCTCAGCCGCAGCCAGTGCATCAGCCTGCGCCACAGCAACCTGTGCATCAGCCGCAGCCGGTTCAACAACAGCCCGCCGCGCCGCAGATTCAGCCCGTTCAGCCGACTGCACCGCAGCCGTCGCCACAGGCTTTCCAGCCTGCAGAACCCGTGGTCGAGCCACAGCCTGAGCCCGTCGTTGAAGAAGCACCAGCCCCGGAAAAGCCTCAGCGTAAAGAAGCGGTGATCATCATGAACGTCGCCGCCCATCATGGCAGCGAGCTTAACGGTGAAGTGCTGCTCAATAGCATTCAGCAGGCCGGATTCAAGTTTGGCGACATGAATATTTTCCATCGTCATCTGAGTCCGGATGGCAGCGGCCCGGCGTTATTCAGCCTGGCGAATATGGTTAACCCGGGTACGTTTGATCCAGAAATGGTCGACTTCACCACGCCGGGCGTGACCATCTTTATGCAGGTGCCGTCTTACGGCGATGAACTGCAGAACTTCAAACTGATGCTGCAATCCGCACAGCATATTGCCGATGAAGTCGGTGGTGTGGTGCTCGACGATCAGCGTCGGATGATGACGCCGCAAAAATTGCGCGAGTATCAGGACCGTATCCGCGAAGTGAAAGACGCGAACGCCTGATACACTCAAAGCACGACAACTTCCTTTCTGAACCCCCGCCTGTCGGGGGTTTTTTATCATTGATGGTGCGATATGGAATCAATCGAACAACAACTGACCGAACTGCGAACCACGCTTCGCCATCATGAGTATCTTTACCATGTGATGGATGCGCCGGAAATCCCCGATGCAGAATATGACCGCCTGATGCGCGAGCTGCGTGAACTGGAAGCGCAACACCCGGAGCTGATTACTCCGGACTCTCCGACCCAGCGCGTGGGCGCTGCGCCGCTGGCGTCTTTCAGCCAGATTCGTCATGAAGTGCCGATGTTGTCGCTGGACAACGTCTTTGATGAGGAGAGTTTCCTGGCGTTTAACAAGCGCGTGCAGGACCGTCTTAAGAGCAGTGACAAGCTGACCTGGTGCTGTGAGCTGAAACTGGACGGTCTGGCGGTCAGCATTCTCTATGAAAACGGGGTGCTGGTGAGTGCCGCAACTCGCGGTGATGGTACGACCGGTGAGGACATTACCTCAAACGTGCGGACTATTCGCGCCATTCCGCTGAAACTCCACGGCGATAACATTCCGACGCGTCTGGAAGTGCGAGGTGAAGTTTTCCTGCCGCAGGCGGGTTTTGAAAAGATCAATGAAGATGCTCGCCGCACGGGCGGAAAGCTGTTTGCTAACCCGCGAAATGCGGCAGCGGGCTCGCTGCGCCAGCTCGATCCGCGTATCACCGCGAAGCGACCACTCACTTTCTTCTGCTATGGCGTTGGCGTGCTGGAAGGCGGCGAACTGCCTGATACTCATCTGGGGCGTCTGCTGCAATTCAAAGCATGGGGGTTGCCGGTCAGCGATCGCGTGACGCTGTGCGACTCGCCGGAAGCGGTGCTGGCGTTTTACCACAAGGTGGAAGAGGACCGTCCGACGCTGGGTTTCGACATCGATGGGGTGGTGATTAAGGTCAACTCGATGGCGCTACAGGAGCAACTGGGTTTCGTCGCACGTGCGCCGCGCTGGGCGGTGGCCTTTAAATTCCCGGCGCAGGAACAGATGACCTTTGTTCGTGACGTGGAGTTCCAGGTCGGACGCACCGGAGCAATTACTCCCGTTGCGCGTCTTGAACCGGTACAGGTTGCGGGTGTGCTGGTGAGTAACGCCACGCTGCATAATGCCGATGAAATCGAACGTCTTGGCCTGCGCATTGGCGATAAGGTGGTAATTCGCCGTGCTGGCGATGTTATTCCGCAGGTGGTCAACGTGGTGCTTTCCGAGCGTCCGGACGACACGCGTCCGGTAGCATTTCCGACGCATTGCCCGGTATGCGGTTCAGACGTTGAGCGCGTGGAAGGTGAAGCGGTTGCTCGCTGTACCGGCGGTCTGATTTGCGGCGCGCAGCGTAAAGAGTCTCTTAAGCATTTTGTGTCTCGTCGTGCGATGGACGTGGACGGGATGGGCGACAAAATTATCGACCAACTGGTCGAGAAAGAGTATGTCCACACGCCGGCGGACCTGTTTCGGCTGACAGCCGGGAAACTGACCGGTCTCGACCGAATGGGGCCGAAGTCGGCGCAAAACGTGGTGGAGGCGCTGGAAAAATCGAAATCGACCACCTTTGCCCGTTTCCTGTATGCACTCGGTATCCGGGAAGTTGGAGAGGCCACGGCCGCTGGTCTGGCCGCTTACTTCGGTACTCTGGAAGCGCTGGAAGCGGCGTCTATTGACGAGCTGCAAAAAGTCCCCGATGTGGGCATTGTGGTCGCCACCCATGTGTTCAATTTCTTTGCTGAAGAGAGCAATCGCGAAGTCATCGGGCAACTGCTGGCGGAAGGCATTCACTGGCCTGCACCGGTAGTGATCAATGCGGAAGAGATTGACAGTCCATTTGCCGGGAAAACGGTAGTGCTGACGGGAAGCCTGAGCCAGATGTCGCGCGATGATGCTAAAGCGCGGCTGGTGGAGCTCGGTGCGAAAGTGGCGGGCAGCGTCTCGAAGAAGACCGATCTGGTTATTGCTGGCGAAGCGGCCGGGTCCAAACTGGCAAAAGCGCAGGAGCTGGGGATTGCAGTGATTGACGAAGCGGAAATGCTCCGCCTGCTGGGTGTCTGAGATGGAGAAAGAGCAGCTCGTTGAGATTGCCAACACGGTGATGCCGTTTGGTAAATATAAAGGGCGTCGGCTGATCGATGTGCCAGAAGAGTATCTGCTGTGGTTTGCCCGCAAGGATGAGTTTCCGGCGGGTAAACTGGGCGAGCTGATGCAAATTACGCTGCTAATCAAAACCGAAGGGCTGAGCCAGCTGGTTCAGCCCCTGAAGCGCCCGCTTTAAGCTTTGGCGGCGCGGCTGTCCTGCTGCGCCTGTAACTGTTCGGTCTGGCGCTTATAGCGGCGCGCCAGTACCGCACAGACCATCAACTGAATCTGGTGGAAGATCATCAGCGGCAGCACCATCATCCCAATGACGGACGTCGGGAAAAGGATGTTGGCCATGGGGACGCCGTTTGCCAGACTCTTTTTCGACCCGCAGAAAACAATCGTGATTTCGTCGGCTTTGTTGAAGCCGCATTTGCGCGCCACAACGATGTTTACAGCAATCACGATGGCGAGCAACACGATGCTGACCACGACGATAAACAGCAGCGATCCCCAGCCCACTTTGTGCCAGATCCCGTTCACGACGGCTTCGCTGAAGGCGGAATAAACCACCAGCAAAATTGACGTTTGATCAGTCTTCGCAATCCATTTTTTATTTCGTGCGACCCACTTGCCGATCCACGGGCGGGAAAGGTGTCCGAGCACAAACGGCAACAGCAGTTGCAGCATGATTTTCCCGACCTGCTCCAGACTGCCTTCTGCGCCATGAATATTCATCACCAGACCAACCAACAGCGGGGAGAGGAAAATCCCCAGCAGGCTGGAGGCTGAGGCTGAGCAGACCGCCGCCGCAACGTTTCCTCCCGCCAGCGACGTAAAGGCAATCGCCGACTGTACCGTAGCGGGCAAAATGCACAGATACAGAAAGCCGGTGTACAGCATCGGATCAACGTTGACCGGCGCCCACCAGGCAAACAATACGCCGAGCACCGGGAACAGAATGAAGGTGCTGCACATCACCCACAGGTGTAACCGCCAGTGGCTGCCGCCCGCGATAATGGCTTCGCGTGAGAGCTTTGCCCCGTGCATAAAGAACAGGAGCGCGATGGCCGCGGTGGTGATGCCTTCAACAACAGGCACAAAATCTCCCTCAGCGGGGAAAAATGAGGCCAGCAGGACGACCGTAATCAGGGTCAGCGTAAACGGATCGAGGATACGAAAAATATTCATAAATACTCCAGGAATTCGGTGTCCTTATTTTGCGTTTTTCATTTTGAGAAATAAAATTGATTTATTGCATCTATATATGAATCGAATCGATGAATTATTCACTGCGTCAACTTCGGGTGTTTGTCACTGTAGCCCAGGAAAAAAGTTTTAGCCGTGCAGGCGAGTGCATTGGCCTGAGTCAGTCGGCAGTGAGCCACAGTATTAAAGAGCTAGAGCGCCAGACGGGCGTTAAACTGCTGGATCGCACGACGCGAGAAGTGGTGCTGACGGACGCCGGTCAACAACTGGCGGGTCGTCTGGAGCGACTGCTGGATGAGCTACACATCACGCTGCGTGAAGCGGGTAGGGTGGGCACGCAACTCACCGGTACGGTCCGCGTGGCGGCAAGCCAGACGATCTCCGCCCATCTCATTCCGCAGTGCATTGCGCAAAGCAACTTGCGCTATCCGGCGATCGACTTTGTCCTGCACGATCGACCGCAGCAGTGGGTACTGGAGAGTATCCGCCAGGGAGAAGTGGATTTTGGTATTGTGATTGATCCGGGGGCGGTGAGCGATCTGCAATGTGAAGCTGTGCTCTCCGAACCTTTTCTCCTGCTTTGCCATGAGTCACACTCGCTGGCGACACGGGAATGGGTGAACTGGCAGGATCTCCGGGAGGAACGGCTGGTCTTACAGGATTATGCATCGGGGAGTCGACCGCTCATTGACGCGGCGCTCGCGCACTTTGCGATAGAGGCCAATATTGTGCAGGAGATTGGTCATCCGGCGACGCTGTTTCCGATGGTAGAAGCGGGAATAGGTATCAGTATTCTGCCTGCGCTGGCCTTACCGTTGCCGCAGGGGAGCCACTTGCAGGTGAAGCGACTGACGCCGGTGGTGGAGCGGCAACTGATGCTGGCGCGTCGCAAGAATCGCTCGCTGTCGACAGCCGCCCAGGCGCTGTGGGAAGTGGTCCGCACCCAGGCGAATGCATTAACAAATTTACGTGCGCAGGATCCACTTTATCAGATATAAACATCAATCTGATGGTCGTCGGAAGGATGATTAACGCCTTGTGCGTTAATCTGGGTTTGTTCCTGCTTTTGCTGAGTCTCTTCGGCCTGCTGGTGCTGTAACTGCGCCAGTTGTGCCTGCAACACTTTGATCTGTGTCTGGAGCATTTCTTGTTGTTTTTTCTTATCTTCCGTGCTGCCGGTGCTATCCGGCACCTCTTTGAGCTTCTGCGTCAGTTGGGTGATTTTCTCCACAATCTGGGCGATCTGCGCGGCGGTACTGTTACCTGAAGCGGTTTTTGCGCTACTCCCGCCGCTTTGAACGGAAGGGGTTGAGACGTTGATGGTGGTCATCGTGGTTTCCTTTTGTCATTAAACCTACGATATCGGCATAGAAAGACAGACCTTCAGTGCATCCTCCTATTTCTGGCAGGGACAATTAGCCTTCATACGTGCTTGCCGGGCCCAGGATTGATATACATTTGCTATCGATCATCCGGGAAAACTGTATTGGTAATCGATTGCGTACTCTCGCTATAACCATTACCTCCCTCACTCAATGAGTGACTAGCTGATTATAAGGACATCTCATGACTGACTCCCACTTTTCCCAGAATCCCTGGAACAGCGCTGATATTATCCGCGGCTATAAACCTGACTTCACGCCGCGCGTCGCTTTTATCCTTGGATCGGGTTTAGGCGCGCTGGCCGAGCAGATAGAAGATGCGGTGGCGATCTCTTACGAGAAGCTGCCTGGGTTCCCGGTGAGTACCGTTCACGGGCATGCCGGCGAGTTAGTGCTCGGTCATCTGGCCGGGGTTCCGGTCGCCTGTATGAAAGGACGCGGGCACTTCTACGAGGGGCGCGGCATGACCGTGATGACCGACGCTATTCGCACCATGAAGCTACTGGGTTGCGAACTGCTGTTCTGCACCAATGCGGCGGGGTCTCTGCGTCCGGAAGTGGGGCCAGGGAGTCTGGTGGCGCTGAGTGACCATATCAACACCATGCCGGGAACGCCGATGGTTGGGCCGAACGATGAACGCTTTGGTGAGCGTTTCTTCTCGCTGGCGAATGCCTATGATGCCGATTATCGTGCGATTTTACAGACCGTAGCTGCCGACGAGGGTTTTACGCTGAGCGAAGGCGTATTTGTTTCTTATCCGGGACCTAACTTTGAGACGGCCGCGGAGATTCGCATGATGCAGATTATTGGCGGCGATGTGGTGGGGATGTCGGTGGTACCTGAAGTTATCACCGCCCGCCACTGCGGACTGAAAGTGGTTGCCGTGTCGGCGATCACCAATCTGGCGGAAGGGCTGGGGGATGTGAAGCTCTCGCACGCGCAAACCCTGGCGGCGGCTGAACTTTCACGTCAGAACTTTATCGACCTGATTTGCGGGTTCCTGCGCAAACTGGCCTGAAACCGATAATAATAATGACCCCGCCAGCAGGCGGGGTTCGTACTCTACGGCAAGGAAGAAAAAAATGGGTATTGCGTCCCGATTAAAGATCATGTCGTTTATGCAATATTTTATTTGGGGAAGCTGGCTGGTCACCCTGGGTTCATACATGATTAACACCCTTCATTTTACCGGTGCCAACGTGGGTATGGTGTACAGCTCAAAAGGGCTGGCGGCGATTATTATGCCCGGCATTATGGGGATTATTGCGGACAAATGGCTGCGGGCAGAGCGTGCTTATATGCTTTGTCATCTGCTCTGTGCGGTCGCGCTGCTCTACGCGACGACGGTGACCGATCCGGACACCATGTTCTGGGTGATGTTGATCAACGCAATGGCCTTCATGCCGACGATTTCGCTTTCCAACAGTGTCTCTTATTCCTGTCTGGCGCAATCAGGGCAGGATCCGGTGACGGCATTTCCGCCTATTCGCGTTTTTGGCACGATTGGTTTTATCGTTGCGATGTGGACCGTCAGCCTGATGGGCCTGGAGCTGAGCAATGCGCAACTGTACATTTCGTCTGGCGCATCGCTGCTGCTGGCTGCCTACGCACTCACGCTGCCGAAAATTCCGGTCGCCGAGAAGAAAGCGAGCGCGTCGTTTGCCAGTAAGCTGGGGCTGGATGCGTTCGTGCTGTTTAAAAATCCGCGGATGGCGATTTTCTTTCTGTTTGCCATGATGCTGGGTGCAGTGCTGCAAATTACCAACGTTTTTGGTAACCCCTTCCTGCACGACTTTGCCCGCGATCCGCAGTTTGCCGACAGTTTTGTGGTGAAATACCCGTCCATCTTACTCTCTGTCTCGCAGATGGCGGAAGTCGGCTTTATTCTGACTATCCCGTTCTTCCTCAAACGCTTTGGCATCAAAACGGTCATGCTGATGAGCATGCTGGCGTGGACATTGCGCTTTGGCTTCTTTGCTTTTGGCGACCCGTCTCCACTCGGATTTGTTCTGCTGCTGATGTCGATGATCGTCTACGGTTGCGCATTCGATTTCTTCAACATTTCAGGCTCGGTCTTCGTTGAACAGGAAGTGGATTCGAAAATTCGTGCCAGTGCGCAGGGGCTGTTTATGACGATGGTCAATGGCGTCGGCGCGTGGGTTGGCTCCATCCTGAGCGGTATGGCGGTGGATTACTTCTCAGTGGATGGCGTGAAAGACTGGCAAACTATCTGGCTGGTCTTTGCGGCGTATGCCCTGGTGCTGGCGGTGATTTTTGCGCTGTGCTTTAAGTACAAGCATGAACCTGAAAAGCAGGCACAGCCCTCGCTGGCCCGTTAATCCCCCTTTGCGGCGGGCATATGTTGCCCGTCGTTCCTGTTCTGCGACGCAATGTGGTAATTTGGCGCATCAGTCCTCTCCCCAGGAGCGCATTACCCATGGAACGCACGCCTCGTATCGATCTCAAGTTACTGCGTTATTTTCTTGCTGTCGCCGAAGAGTTACATTTTGGACGCGCCGCCGCTCGTCTGAATATGTCGCAGCCTCCATTGAGTATTCATATTAAAGAGCTGGAACAGGAGCTCGGCACGCTGCTGTTTATCCGCCATTCGCGCAGCGTAGCGTTGACCCATGCAGGGAAAATCCTGATGGAAGAGTCACGACGTCTGCTTTCCAGCGCCAGCCAGGTGTTAGCACGCGTCGAACAGATCGGGCGCGGTGAGGCAGGGCGGATCGAACTGGGCGTGATCGGCACGGCGATGTGGGGAAAAATGCGCCCGGTAATGCGGCGATTCCTGAAGGACAATCCTAACGTTGAGGTGCTGTTTCGTGAAAATATGCCAGCGATGCAGATGGCCATGCTGGAGCGACGTGAACTGGATGCCGGTGTCTGGCGAATGGCGGTTGAGCCAGCGCCTGGGTTTACCAGCCTGCGCTTGCATGAATCCTCTTTTCTGGTGGCGATGCCAGAAGAGCATGCGCTGACTGTGCGGGAGGCCGTACCATTAGAAGCCCTGCGCAATGAATACTTCGTCACCATGCCTTCGATTCACACTGACTGGGCATTCCTGCAACGCGTTTGCCAGAGTGCGGGGTTCTCTCCGATGATCATACGTGAAGTGATGGAACCGCAAACGGTACTGGCGATGATCAGTATGGGAATTGGCATTACGCTGATTGCCGACAGCTACGCGCAGATGAACTGGCCGGGTGTGGTGTTCCGTCCATTAGAAGAGCGTATTCCGGCTGATTTGTACATTGTGTATGACCAGCAACAGGCGACACCCGCACTGGAACACATGATTAATGCCTTAACGGCGTAACGGGTGCATCGTGTACTTTTTTGCTTCAACGTACCCGAACCGACCCCGTTGTGGTGCCAGGACGTCTGGCAGTGGACCAATCATTGTATAGCATCACCAATTGATCCTATGCGGTTGATGGTGACGCTGGGAATATATGTTTGAACCAATTTCCGCAAGGATTATTCACAATTTCGGTAAATGAAAATGCAGCAATGTATATGCGGAAGGTGAAATTTAAATTTGTTATTATTTATTGAATTTTTCCGTTCGGGGCGTATGCTGAAGTAAAATAAATGGAGGTTGTTATGTGCGAAAGGATATTGAGAAACGCTTCTTTTGATCATGAAGGCACTATTCTGAGAGACTGTCAGGAACTATTAGGGTTATCTTCTGGGGCTGATCCTGTATTATTCAGATCGTTAACCTCCGGAGAGTTAAAACTGGCGCAAACTCTATTTAAGAATATCATCAACTACGACAGAGTAAAAATATATTGTGACCGCAATCATTCAAGGTATCAATCTAAAGTAATAACCAATACCAGAAATGGTGAGATTCTTTTGAGTGTAAACGAGTATAAATCTGATTTTTCAGCAGATTATACAAACTTCCATGATTCTGTAAAATATCCTCATTTGTTTATATTTGCCATGTCTTTTGTCTGGCAATATTATCGGCATGACTCTTCTTTTCATGATAATACCTATGCTTCAACACGCTGGGATTCATATCATCTTGATGAGCCTCATTTTATTTTTTACTCTATGGAGCAACAGGCGGCAATGATTGCTGACTACTGGTTATTGAAAAAATATGGACTTACGGAATATGAAAAGTTAAGTCAGTATCAAAAACATGGTCAAGTTGATTTTAGTATAAGAAAAGAGTTATTGGATAAATACCAATCTATTTTATGGATGCATATTCAAACTATGTAATCATCCTGGCAATTTAATAGGCATTTTGTTGGGACTATTACCTATCTCGTATGCATCCTTACCAAAACGTTCGAAAAACACTCTTATAGTTTTATTACTTTTCCACGCTTGCCACCGTCATCAATAAAATATGTTCCTAAACGCAATTTATCACTATCATCCTTTCTCATTAGAGTAAACTCCTCTACTAATGAATAATGTTTATAGGTTGAGCGATAAGTAAGCACCACCACATTAGAATTAATAACATTACTGGATATTAAATCAGACATTATGAAATCGCCTAAGATTTGTTTTTTTCTTCTCATCAACATAAAAAAATTTCTTTGCTTGTAATTTTTTGGAAATCATTAGTTCCATTTGAATACATATTGGAGAAATCATTTTTATCATATAATTTTTGAATGTAAATAACCTTTTCTTGAGCCTCGTTTCTTACTTCTGCATCACTCTGTATAAAAGAATGCGTTACAAGTCTTCCTATAAATACGACAAGTCCAGCAAAAAAGAACGCTACCGCAATCAATATGTATTTCTTGCTCTTCATTTAATTACCCCAACAATTCTGACACGCATCGAGAAATTTGAGAACACGTTAACTCCCCACCAAAAACACCTAACCCAGGACCAGCGCTGAGTGCTCCTGAATAATTGCCAGCCGAATCCTTTGTTCCTGAACCAGAAAATTTACCCAATAATCTTCCTGAATGTATAATCCCTTTCGACTTGGTTTCTCCAGGAAATATACCACCACCAGAAATAGTCCCTGATATTGATAGCCCACCAGCAATTCCTACTCCGCTGTGCTCACAAAGAATATAGTACGCACAAATGTCACTATCTCCTGATGCCCTATTATTTGTCCCAATTGATATTTCAGTAGCAAAACTTCCTCCGCTAAATGTATCCAAAGAACCGCCAATATCAACTGAAAGAGAACAAGATGGTGGTAAATATGTTGGCCCATTAGCTACGTCTATTGCAGCAGCAGAATTATCGTAAGACATTTGACCTTCCGATGCGGCATTGGCAGCGGAATCTGCCCATCAAGGTAGAAACAGACTTTAATCTCATCACTATTATAATAATATTGAACGCCACTCGACATTCTTGAAAAATTAATTGCCTGACCCCATGCCCCCCTCTTGTTAAGGATATCTACATTCTGTTTGAGATTTATAGGTATCATCCTCGATCGGAGAGGAACGATATTTTTGGCTATACCCTGCGGCCATTTTTTTTGCTTCGATGAGTTCTTCATTACTCATTTTTTTGGTAAGAAAATCAAGTTCATGTTGAGTACTTAAAGAACCATTAATATACGCAACATAATACCATGCGTAGGCTTTTTTATAATCTATCGGCGCTTCTCCATTATTTTCAGTATAAAATGACCCAAGATTAATCTGTGCCTGGACATACCCCTGGCATGCTGAAGCTTCGACCAGAGGTAAAACTTTATCCCGATCATTCGAATGGAGTCCTAATCCTTTGCCATAAAAAGCCCCCAGTGAATTTCTTGCACTCATAGAACCAAGAGCAACAGCTTTAAGATACCATTTCTCAGCATCAATATTATTTTTTTCAACCCCTAAACCGTTAGCATAAATTTGCCCCAGGTTGTTCATTGCATTGGTATCATTTTTTTCTGCAGCCTTTAATAGCCATTTTTTTGCTTCTGGATAATTTTTTTGTACGTTGGGGTTTGCGAGATACAGTGTGCCAAGATTCACTTGGGCCTTTGTCATGCCTTGCTCAGCTGCTTTTTTATACCACTTTATCGCTTGTTGGGGATCACTTAAAGTGCCCCAACCATTCTCATAGTAAAGGCCAAGGTTAAATTGTGCCTGTGCATAACCTTGCATCGCCGCCTTATTATACCAGTAGAGCGCTTTTGCGTAATTTTGACTTATACCATCACCATTTCCATAAGCAACTCCCAAATCTGTTTGAGCCTCCATATTTCCACTTTTTGCTAACTTGGTTAGATATGATATATCAACCGCCCTTTTTCTTTCTTTTAGATTCAAGTTTTTATTTAAGTAATGAAAACAAGAAATAATTAGTAAGAATGTTAGAGTTAATGTGATTTTTATTATCAATTTGTTTTTTTTCATGTTACTGTGACACCTTTATAAGTAAGATGAATGAATTTTCACTATATTATAATAAATAATGACTATTGTTTTTGTTCATAGGATAAAAGTGTATCAATAAGATAATCTGATACCTTATTTTGAAACTTGCTGCTTCCTTTATTTATAATGCTTTTCCCGCAGATCAACGCTAAATTCTTTGGATTTCTTTCACCATCTTTTATCATAGAATTAGCCACGTTTTCGATACATGCTGAACCTTTTTCTGCTACGGTCGCCACTCCGAAACTCATACCAGCCATAGCAATGACGGCTGAACCTTCTGATATCCCGAGTACATATTCAGATAGCGGATTGTAGGCATTATGCATTGTTTCCATGTTATGTATCACTCCCGCTGCATCACCCGGTGACAGATGGGTTACAGCTGAACTTGCCTGCTGGCAATAATTGCTAAACCCATTACCAAAATCTCCTATCCCGTTTAAACCTAAAGGATCTCTATATGCGACAGGATTTAACGGATATTGATACAGATTCCACCCGCCTTCCAACCCAATCGGATCCTGCGTGATATACCTTCCCTGTGCTGGGTCGTAGTACCGGTGCCGGTTATAGTACAGTCCGGTCTCTTTATCCCACTGCTGCCCCGGCAGACGGATGAGCTGTTCCAGGTTATGCGGGTTATCTTCCCGCAGCACATTCCCCCATTCATCAAACTCTGCGCGCCATGCAATGGCCCCGTTAACGTCAATCAGCGCCAGCGGCAGCCCCCGGTGGTCGCAGTGGTACAGGTGGATTTTGCGCTCCGGCGTGTATTCCGGCTCCAGCTGATTTTTCATCTGCTCCGGCGTCAGGCCGCACTGTGCCAGCCACGTCCGGCTGGCTTCGCTGAGTTCCCCGCGCCGTAGTTCCGCTTCCAGATTATCCACCATCGCCACCAGTTCCGGCGGGAAGGTCACGTTTGCTTCCTGCTGAAATTTCTCTGCCAGCGTGCGGCGGGTGGCTCTGGTCAGTTCTCCGGTTGCCGTTTCAATACGGATGAGCGGGGTGAAGCTCCCCGGCAGGTACACCGTCTGGATGCGGGTTTTGTCCGTCTGCGTGGTGGTCAGCCGGTCGCCATCCTGGCCGTACCACACGGTTTCCTGCAGCGCTGGTTGTGAACACGAACCATCGTGAAATACCGTACATGCCCACACCCGTTTGCTGATGCGGCGGCCCGGCGGGTCGTAAAGATAACGGCTTTCCGTCAGCACGTTGCCTGCCTGCATCCGGCGGTAGTGCACCAGCCGGTGCTGGTTATCATACTCATAATGATGCGACAGGCTGCCGTGCGGGTGTATCCGGCGTTCATCTTTCTCCGTCAGCCTGCCGTGTTCGTCATAATGATAAAAATTCTCCACATCCTGGCTGATGCGGTTATCCCGGAAATGGTCCGGCAGCATCGGGTATTTATCCCGCTGCGCTGTCCGGTTGCCCGCCGGGTCGGTGAACGTCCACTGCGCCAGGTCGTGGTGGGGCGATGTGATATGTGTACTGAGCAACCTTCCGGCGTCGCCGTACTGATAATCCCGCTGCTCATGCTGCCCGCGGATGCGAACAAGCTGCCCGCCGCTGTTCCAGGTGTAGTCGCGGTTAAGCTGAAGAATGCTGAGGTGATGGCTCTGTAGCTGACCGCCCGGCGTGTATGCCGTGGTCAGGTCGTATTCGCCGAAGCGGCGCTGCGTTTCCCGGTGCAGGCGGTCGCGGGTGAA